>CAZDYW010000026.1:0-15468 GCA_964509655.1 uncultured Anaerolineales bacterium | reverse complement strand
GAAGACACTTCGTTTTCTTCGTTTACAAGAAGAATAAACGGGCTTTGATTATATCAGCCAGGGATATGACTCGCAAAGAGAGGCGGAGGTATGAACGCAAATAATAGTTCGATCTCCAAAGCTCAATCGTACCAAAAGATAGGAGAGTTTTGGGATGTCCACGACGTGACAGAGTATTGGGACTTTACTGAACCAGTTGAGTTTGAGGTGGACATTCAATATGAGGTCAGATACTGTGCGTTGGAAAGCAATTTGGCACGCCAGGTTAGTGAAATCGCCCGGCAAAGAGGCGTATCAGTAGAGACATTGGTTAATTTGTGGATACGAGAGAAAATAGACAGAGAACTGGTCTATTTATAACTGAACGAACGCAAGAGGAGGTAAAAAAGAATGGCGCGTATTTTCGACGTAGTTGAGTTTGTAGATGAAGCCGGTACGGAAATGGTACACCGCATCCCCGAACGGGGGTCGGGTGACTTCCGCACTGGATCGCAGGTGATTGTGCGCGACGCCCAAGCGGCGGTCTTCTTCCGCGACGGGCAGGCGCTGGACGCATTCGGCCCCGGTCGGCACACCATCACCACGGCCAACATCCCCTTGCTGACGGGACTGATCGGCAAGGCATTCTCCGGCGAGACTCCCTTCAAGGCCGAGGTTTACTTCGTCAGCCTGCGCGAGTTCACCGATTTGAAGTGGGGCACCCCGACGCCAATCACTATCAAAGACCCAGAACTGGGCATGGCACGAGTGCAGGCGCGCGGCTCATACGCAGTGCAGATCGTAGATCCGCAGCTTTTCGTCAACAAGATCGTCGGCACCCAGGCCCTCTATCGCACCTCCAACATTCAGGGCTTCTTCCGCTCGATGATCATCACCAAGCTGACCGATTTAATTGGCGAGATAGGCCGGTCGGTCATCGATATGGCCGGTATGACGGAGGAATTGGTGGCCGGTGTGCGGGCCAAGGCGGCAGAGGAATTCGCCGCGCGTGGCATCACGCTCACCTCCGTCTATGCCGAGTACATCGGCCCAACGGAGGAGACGGCGAAGGCCATCGACGAGCGGGCATCCATGGGCGCCATCGGCGATATGCAGGCCTATATGCAGTTCCAGGCAGCGCGTGGTATGCGGGACGCGGCTCAGCAGCCCGGCGGCGCTGCCGGCACAGGGATGGGATTGGGCGCCGGCGTAGGCATGGGCGCGGCTATGGCCCAGATGATGTCACAGAGCATGCAGCAACCACCTCAACAACAGCAACAAGCCCCTCCTTCAACTCAAGGGGCAACCCAGACGGCTGCGGATATTCAGGCCACGTTGGATAACCTGGATATGCGGTTGGCTGCGGGCGAAATCAGCGAGGACCTCTACAATAAACTATACGCCAAATGGGAAGCTAAGCTGAAGGGACAGGGATAACAAATCGGGGGCGGCAGGCCCCAGCGCAGGTGCGCTGGGGCCTTATTTGTTGTCTCTGCGAAAAGTTGAGGCTAGATCAACCTCACTGGTAATTTCCATCGGCTGTGATAAAATAAGTTTCATATGCGCATTGATTATGGCATGAGGTAAACACATAGTGGATACAAATGCTCCTTCAGCCCCCCGGGAAGCCCCAGAAATTATCCCGCTAACCTGGCGTATACGGATCGTAGCAGCCACGCTTGGTATAGCAGTAGTTCTTATGGCAGGGGCTGCCTTGCCAGCTTGGCGCACGATGCAAATCCCCTTTCCCGGCATCTTCACCAAACCCACCATGGTCGTCGAGGACGTAGGCAACCCTGACTGGCCCGGGTATGAGGCCGGCCTTTCCCCTCTTGATGTGATAGTTGCGATCGACGATCAACCACTGACAAGAACCACCACGTTGATGCAGAAGCTGAGACAATATCAACCCGGCGATGTGGTCACCCTGACCGCGCAAACCCAAGATAACACGCTGCGCGACTTTAGCGTGCGCTTGATTAACTTCTCACCCAGGGAACTGTCCAAATACTTCATTCTGCCCTACGTCATGGGACTACTCTATTTAGGGATCGGCTTCTGGGTCTTTTTGATGCAAAGACAAAATTCAGCAGGCCAGGTATTCGCAATGCTGTGTGCGATGGTCGCCCTGAGTTCAGGTCTGCTTTACGACACCTGGACCACTCATATCTTTCCACGCCTGTGGATCACAGTCATCTCGCTTTCCGGCAGCATTCTCGCCCATCTGGCCCTAGTATTTCCCCAACGAGTGCGATTTTCTAATCGATTCCCCCTTCTCAGATACCTGGTCTACGTGCCCGGCGTAGCCCTTACCATCGCCAATCAATTCACCATCTTGAATCTCAATGCGCCCCTGGCCCACATCACCGTCTGGCGCGTGACGTTTGTCTTCATTGGCGGCGGTATTCTCGCCACCCTGGCGATGATGATCTACCGCTACCGCTACTCCGAATCTCCTATAGTGAAAGCTCAAGCGATCACCATCCTGTGGGGCAGCCTGCTTGGCCTTGGCCCAATAGCTATCTGGGCATTCATCAATTCACACGGGGGAGGAGCATTCTCCCCCTCGCTCATTCTGCCATGGATGGTCCTGTTCCCCCTCTCCATCGCCTATGGCATCCTTCGTTATCGACTACTCAACATCAACACGGTATTCAGCCAAGGCGTTGTCTATGTATTATTAAGCGCTATCATAGTGAGCAGCTATTTCTTCCTGCTCTACCTGATCAACCAAGTGCTCGGCTTGAAACTACAGGCCAGCAACCCCATCTCCCTCGGCACCTTTATCTTCCTCTGGACCTTGCTCCTAGCCCAGGTCTGGAGCAAAATTGAAACCGCTGTAGACCGCGTCCTTTTGGGCGAAAAAACGGTCGACCGCCGCGAGGTCGTGCGCAAATTCGCCGATCGATTGACCGAGATGGTTGAGATGTCAACCCTCCTCGACTCACTACGAGGGACACTCCAAAAAGGCTGGCAACCAAAATCAGCCGTTCTATATCTTCACGACCCACAACGGGCATGTTATGCACCACATAGGATTATCGGTGAAGAACTCCCATCGATAACATTTGCCTCGGAAGGCCCACTGACCCATAAAATGTTGGAGCAGCGAGAAATGGTCTATCTATACCAGGATCGCCCTCTGCCGCCCGATCTGATTCCGGAGCATGACGCACTGGAGGAACTGCGACCTTGCCTCTTCATCCCGGCACCTGACCACGGCTGGATAACATTAGTCACTCAGCACAGCGATGTGAACTTCACGCCGGGCGATCTGGGAATGCTGGAATCCCTGGGCTCACATGTGGCGCTAGCGCTGGATAAAGTGCGTATGGTCAGCGATTTGAAGCGAAGGGTGGCGGAGATGGACGTCCTGCGCTGGGTCGGACAGGCGGTTAATTTCGCCATGGACGTTGACGACCTGATGGAACTGATCTACACTCAGACCAGCCGGGTGCTCAACACCTCAAATTTCTACGTCGCGCTGTACAATCCAGAGAAAGATACCCTCTCCTTCGCTTTCTACATCGAGGAAGGTGAAAGACTATATCCAGAGGACGAGTGGTCAGCCAATATGGGCCTGACGGGTAAGATCATCCACACTGGGCAGCCCATCGTGACCGAGGAGTACCTTGAGGAGTGTCGCCGCCAAGGCGTCGCGCCAGGCGGGCGACCAGGGCGAGCGTGGATGGGCGTCCCACTCAAGGCCGGTGATCAGATCATCGGCGTGATGAACGTCTCCAGCTTCGACCCCGCCGTGGTATATACGGAGGAACAATTGGAGGTTTTCTCCGCCATCGCCGACCAGGCCGCGGCGATCTTGGACAAAGCTCGCCTCTACCGCGAGATGGAGGAACGCACCCAGCAGCTAGCTGCCATCAACGAGGTAAGCAACATTATTACCTCGACATTAGACCTGCAAACAGTGCTGAACTTGATCATGGAAAAAGCGGTCGAACTCATCCAGGCCGAAGCTGGATCACTGATTCTGGTCGATCAGGATACGGATGAGCTAGTCTTCCGAGTAGCGACCGGCCCAAGCTCAGCCGACCTGGCGGGCACCCGTCTCCCGTCCGGCACCGGTATAGCGGGACGCGTCGTCGAAGAGGGAGAATCAATCATCGTCCGCGATGCCCAGAGTGATAAGCGCTGGTTCCGAGATTTAGATGCGGAGTTCGTGACTCATTCCATCATCGCCGTACCGATGGTGAGCCGCGGGAAAGTGATCGGCGTGATTGAATTGCTCAATCGGCTTGACGGGGCGCCGTTCGATGAGGATGATGAAAATCTGCTGACCGCCTTTGCCTCCAACGCGGCCATCGCGGTCGAAAACGCTCGGCTCTTCACGCGCACCGATCAGGCGCTCGCCGCCCGCGTGGAGGAGCTTTCGATGATGCAACGCATCGACAGAGAGCTGAACGCCACGTTGGACTACAAGCACGTGATGAATCTGACGCTAGATTGGGCACTGCGAACGACAGGAGCCGATATCGGCCTTCTGGCCGTCGTCGTCGAGACCGAAGAGGGCGAGCGCGGGCTACGCTTCCTGGCCAATCAGGGATATCCAGAAGACATAATCTCAAATCGACAGGATGAGCTTTGGCCATTGGATCAAGGGATCATCGGAAGAACGGTACAGACAGGCGAGCCGTCTTTGGTGGAAAGCCTGGAAGAAAACCCCGACTATCACGCCTCCGTGCCCAGCATAGTGTCTCAGTTGACCGTCCCCATCCGACGAGAGGACGAGGTAATCGGCGTTGTCGCGCTAGAATCATCCGAGAAAGGGAAGCTCGATCAAGATGAGTTAGAGTTTATCATTAGGCTGGTCGATCACGCCGCTGTAGCCATCGAGAACGCCCGCCTCTTTGAACAGGTCCGCCGCGCTAACCAGGCCAAGACCGACTTCATCTCCTTCGTATCCCACGAACTGAAGCAGCCTATGACTTCAATCAAGGGCTACACCGACCTGCTGCTCAAGGGTCAGGGCGGCGAACTGAACGAAGCTCAGCGCAGATTCCTAAACACCGTGCAAGCCAACGTCGACCGTATGCGCACAATGGTCAGCGATTTGTTGGATGTGTCGCGCATTGAAAGTGGACGCATACGGTTGGATATCGGCGTGGTGTCCCTCACACGCGTAGTCGAAGATGTGCTACGCACGACGCGGGGTCAGATCAAATCCAAGAAACAGACGCTAGAGGTAGACGTCGAGCCAGATCTACCCTTCGTCCAGGGTGATCAAGATCGCCTGGTGCAGGTCTTGACCAATCTGGTGAGCAACGCTTACAAATACACGCCAGAAGGCGGACACATCACGGTGAGCGTACACCGTTGCCCGAATGGAGCGGGGGGGGATCAAGTAGATCAGTTTATCCGCTGCTCCGTCTCCGACACAGGGATTGGCATTGCGCCCAAGGATCAGCAACAGCTTTTCACCAAATACTTCCGCGCCAACGACCCATCAGTGCGAAGCGTACCCGGCACCGGACTGGGACTAGTGATCGCTAAAAGCCTGGTGGAGCTACAAGGCGGCGAAATCTGGCTCGAAAGTGAAGTGGGTGAAGGCAGCACCTTCTCCTTCACCGTCCCGGTAGCTCAACAAGTACAGTAAGTGCAATAGTGATAGACCGTTTCCTCAAGCTCGGTGGTTCACTCATCACCGACAAGACCCGCGCTTATACCGCCCAACACGAAACTATCGCTCGCTTAGCCCATGAAGTGGCCCAGGCCCTGGAAGCCGCCCCTGACATGAGCCTGCTCATCGGCCATGGATCGGGATCATTTGGTCATTGGGCTGCCGAGCCCTACGACACGCGCGAGGGAGTGCATACGCCCGCTCAGTGGCGCGGCTACGCCGAGGTGGCCGCGGCTGCAGCACGCCTCAACCGCATCGTCGCCGATGCCTTCCTTGAAAGAGGCGTGCCCATCTTGAGCATCCAACCCTCCGCCTCCGCCCGCTGCCATGATGGCCGACTGAGCTACCTGGACACCTACCCAATCCATAAAGCACTGTCCCAAGGACTGGTGCCGTTGGTCTATGGCGACGTTGCCCTGGACGAAGCACGTGGCGGCACCATTGCCTCAACCGAGGACATCTTCTTCTATCTAGCGGAGGAACTGCACCCCACCCGCGTGGTGCTGCTGAGCAAAGTGGAAGGCGTGCTGGATACCACGGGCAATGTGATTCGATCCATCACCCCGGACAACTACCCCTCCTGGCGAGAGACACTTTCCGGTTCCGCCGGAGTGGATGTCACGGGTGGTATGGCGGATAAAGTGGCACGCATGGTCGAACTGGTGCAACGCCAGCCAGAGCTGAGCGTGCACATCCTCACCGGCACGCGGTCAGGACTGTTGACACGTGCGCTACTTACAGAAGAGTATGACGAAGTCCCGGGCACACGGATTACAGCGCGGTGAGCTCGGCGCCAAGCCAAGAATACATTGACACAGCCGCCCTACCTGATATAATTCTACTTCGTGACACGGCTGGGTAAAAGCGTGCACCACCGGCGACAGGAGCCCTGCCCTCACTTGCCCGCCCGTCGGGAGCCATTGTCGGGATCAAGGAGGAGGGCTCTCTTGACGTAAATACGCCAGAGGCGCCCCTTTTGCCCTGATGTATCGGAAAACTTTATTGCACCGAAAGGAAAACTTATGAAGAGACCTGAAACCTGGCGTCTCGTCGTCATCATCTTCGTCGCACTGATCGCGTTGTACGTCGACCTCAACATTGAACATCCAGACTGGATTGAGAATCAAATCTTCTGGCAGCAAGAGGGCCATCGGGAAATCGCGCTGCGTTTGGGGCTTGATCTACAAGGCGGCCTTCAAGTATTGTTGGCAGCCGATCCGCCCCAGGAGCAAGAATTCGAACCAGGCTCGATGGAGACCGCTCGCCGCATCGTCGAGAATCGAGTCAACAGCCTGGGGTTGACCGAGCCAGTTGTACAGTCACAAGGGGAGCGCCGCATCATCGTCGAGCTGCCAGGCATCGAGAACCCAGAACAAGCGGTGGAGACGATCAAAGGCACCGCCCTGTTGGAGTTCGTGGATGCCGGATATAGCCCCCTGATGCCCGACACGCTGATCACCACCACGCTGGGCGGGCCGGAGCTAACCGCTACCGAGGGGATCACCTCCGATCTATCCTTCGAGCCGACCCCGGAGCCGTCCATAATAGCCGAGCCGACCGCCGAGGCCAGCGAAGCCGTAACGCCCGCACAACAAAGCGGTGAGCCAGTGGTGTATGAAACCATCCTCACCGGGGCAGACCTGGGTAACGTGGGCCTAGACCGCACCCAACAAGGCAATTACATAATCCCCTTCGAGTTAAATCAGGATGCCGCCCAGACCTTCGCCCAATACACCGGCTCGCACGTGGGGCAGTATCTCTGCATCGTGCTGGACAAGCGCATCATCTCCTGCCCAACGATCAGGGAGCCCATACCAGGAGGGCAAGGCTCCATCTCCGGCCAATTCACCTTCGAGGACGCACGTCAACTGGCGATCCAGCTACGCTACGGAGCGCTCCCTATGCCGTTGCGCGTGGAGAGCTTCAACCGCATCGGCGCGGAGTTGGGCAACGAATCGGTGCAACGCTCCATTCGCGCTGGCGTGATCGGTCTGGCCGTGGTGCTGCTCTTCATGCTTGTCTACTACAGATTGCCGGGCGGACTGGCCGACCTCGCGCTGATCATTTACGTCTTGGTCAACTTTGCGCTCTACAAACTGGTGCCAATCACTCTTACGCTACCCGGCATCGCGGGCTTTATCCTTTCATCCGGTATGGCGGTGGACGCCAACATCCTCATCTTCGAGCGCATGAAGGAGGAGCTCCGGAGGGGAAGGAGCCTGATGGCAGCAATTGAGATAGGCTTCACCCGCGCTTGGCCTTCTATCCGCGATGCACAGTTGGCAACGCTCATCATCTGCGCCATACTATTCTTCTTTGGCACCAACTTCGGCGCCAGCATCGTCAAGGGCTTCGCCATCACACTGGCCATCGGCACCGTCGTCAACGTCTTCACAGCCGTATTCGCCACCCGTACTTTCGTGCGCCAGGTGGCCACTGCGGCCCAGACGTGGATATCCGAGCGCAGTTGGTTGTTGGGGGTATAAATGTTTAATATCGTCGAAAAACGACGTTGGTACTTCATGTTCTCCGCTTTCCTGATCGCGTTGAGCATCGGCGCGATGGTCTTCTCCTTCATGAGATTCGGACAGCCTCTGCGGCTGGGAGTTGACTTCACGGGCGGGAGCAAGTTCGTGATACAGTTCGAGCAAACGGTCAGGGAGGACGACATCCGCGCTGTCTTCACCGCCCATGGAATGGATAACGCCATCGTGCAGCGGCTGGGTGCACCTGAGGACAACACTTGGCAAGTGCGCACCCGCGAGGTCACAGCGGGCGAGATCGACCGCCTGCTGACCGCGATGGAAGAAGAGGTAGGGCAGATCAATCGAGACGCCCTGGACTTCGACACGGTGGAGCCGGCCGTAGGCAACGAGGTGACCCGCGCCGCCGGGTTGGCCATCTTGGTCGCATCCGTGATCATCGTGGCATTTATGTGGTTCTCCTTCCGGCGTGTGCCTAACGCCTTCCGCTATGGCATCTGCACTATCGCGGGGATGTCACATAACTTGATCATCGCCTTCGGCTTCTACGCGCTGATGGGCCTCGTCGCCGGGTGGGAGGTGGACGCGCTCTTCCTCACCGCCATCCTGACAGTGATCGGCTTCTCGGTGCAGGATGTGATCGTCGTCTTCGACCGCATCCGCGAGAACATCCCACGGCACCGGCGGGAGCCCTACGAGACAGTGGTCAACCGCTCCATTCTGGAGACCATCCACCGTTCGCTAGCTACTCAGCTCAACGCGATGTTCGTGATGGTGGCCATTATTCTCTTCGGCGGGACAACGATTAAACCCTTCATTGCCACACTTTTGGTCGGCATGATCAGCGAGACCTACTCCGCCATTTTCATCGCCGTGCCGCTGCTAGTCGTCTGGGAAAAGGCTGCCGCTCGCCGAGCTGTAGCACAAGCTACAGCCTAAGAAACCCAAGCTACAAAGAAGAGACCAGGTTTTGCCGTTTAGCTTACGGGAAAGCCTGGTTTCTTCTCCTCAAAATCTTGCAAGGATTGCTATGGCCGATGAAACCATCCTCATCGTCGAAGATAGTCCACTAAACCGCAAGCTTGTAGAAACAGTGCTCAGCCCCTACGGCTATAACCTCCTGGATGCGAAAAATGGCGAAGAAGCTATTGAAGTTGCCACACGCGAGCACCCCGATCTCATTCTGATGGATATGAAGATGCCTAAATTGGATGGATACGAAGCCACCCGCATCCTGAAGTCGCGCCCCGACATGGCAAACGTGCCCATTGTGGCCCTCACCGCACATGCCATGGAGGAAGAACGGGAACGAGCCATTCAATCCGGCTGTGATGGATATATAACAAAGCCGATCAATACCCGCACATTCCCCTCCCTAGTAAGACAATACCTGGATCAGTGAGCTAATGGCGATGTTCCTAAAACGGCCACGCTTACCTAGCCTGAATAGTAAAAATTGGCTCAGTATGGCGAGCTGGTTCCTGTATTTCGTGCTCTTCAGCCCCCTCTACCACATCATAGGACCGTCCGCTGTCGCGCTGGCAACTTTGCCCCTGCTGGCAACCGGGGGACGAACGGGAATGTGGGGCGGAATAGCACTCGGCGCCCTCGCCTTTCCGCTCAACCTACTGCTCCTAAAACTCACCGGTAGGAGCATTCACGCATTGCTGAGCACCAACGGGCTGGTGGGTTCCGTGCTTCTCGTGCTAATCGGCGGGGCTATGGGGCGCATGCACGAGTTGAGCGAGCGGGCCAAGCAAGCCGCCATCCAACGCGAACGAGCGGAAAACGACACATCCGCCTTGGCCGAGGAGTTCAAGCGCACGGTTCAAGGGCTCCACAACCAGGTCTTCCGCTATCGCCGACGTGAGGACGGCGAGATCATCGCTACCCTAAGCGAGGGACAGATGGCGGAAACCTTCGGCTCCACGACAGAACAAGTGACCGGCAAGACGCTGCGCGAGATCGTGGGCGAGGAAAAAGCCTCCGAGGTCTACCCCTATTACGAACGCGCATTCGCCGGCGAAACGGTGAAATATAAAAGTGAGTTCAAAGGGAGACATCTCATCACGACGCTCTCGCCGTTCAACAGATCGCCGGATGGTTCAGTAACCGAGATTATCGGATCGGTGGAGGACATCACCGAGCGCAAGCGAGCGGAGGAAGCGCGGGTCCATCACCTGCAAGAGATGGCCACTCTGTACGCCGTCTCACAAGCCCTGGGCTCCTCGCTCGAACTCGACGAGATTCTGCACGAAGCTCTCTCACGCACAGTGGATATGCTGGATGTCACGGGCGGGCTAATCGCCCTGACGGAGAATGACGGCGACACCTTGAAGATGTTCAGTCACATAGGCATACCAGAATCCTTGATCGAGGCAATGAAAGAGGAGAAACTGGAAAGGACGCTATGCGAAGTCGTCTATGACCAGGGGCAATTGATGAGCCTGGATGATCTACGGGAAGGAGCGCCAATCGCCGTGGGGTTGCACCTTGCAGCAGGGCTACGCTCCTACACAGGCGTCCCCATAATCCACAAAGGAAACATGCGCGGCGTCCTGGGCCTCTTCAACACCATGCCGCATCACATCTCCAAGAGCGACCGCGATTTGCTGACGGCCATCGGTCAACAGATCGGCGTGGCGGTGGAAAATGCCCGATTGTTCGAGAAGACCCAGATTGCACTGGCCGAAACACGCACTCTCCATCACGCTACCCGCTCCTTGATCTCCCATGAGAACTTATCCGAAATGTTGCAAACCGTAGTAGACAGTGTAGTAGAGGCGCTATCGGCCGACCGGGTCACTCTGATCACGCTGGATATGGAGGAAAAGCGAATTACTCATTTCGTGAAAGGCGGGCCGGGGGCCGATCAGGTGATGACCGTTTCCTTCGATGAACTGTGGGACGGGCTGACTGGCTGGGCGCTGCGCAACCTTCAACCGGCCTTGTCATCCAGCGACACATTGGACCCGCGCGAAAGCCCAGAGGTGCAACGTCGCCGCACAGAGACAAATTGCGGGGCCATAATCGTGGTGCCGCTGTTTTATCGGGGAAAAACACTAGGCACGGTGACGGCCATCAATCGCCCAGACCAGCCGGACTTCACCCAGCACAATGTAGATTTGATGGTAGCCTTGGCCAACCAAGCCGCCGCCGCGCTTGAAAACACTCGCTTGCTCCAAGAGACACAACGACGCGCAATACAGCTAGCCGCTGCCGCCAAGGTTTCCCGTCACGCCACCGCTATCCTCGACGTGGATCAATTGTTGAACGTCTCAGTCGACCTCATCGCCGAGCAATTCGGGTTCAGGCGCGTCGGCATCTTCCTGATAGAGGAAGGGGCTGAAGAGCTTTACGCAGCTGCCGCCACTGAACAGTTTTGGGAATACATCCCAGAGGATTACGGCCAGCCGATGGGAAAGGGCGCGATAGGCCAAGCAGCGGCGACAGGTGAAACAGTCTGCGTGAGGGACGCTAGCCAAGACCCAATTGCATACGCGGAGGGAAAGTGGTTGTCCACTTCCTCTCTTTCAATCCCCATCCAGTTCGGAGGCATGGTGATCGGCGTCTTGGAGGTAGAATCGGATCTCGTCAACGCTTTCAGCGAGAGCGACCAGGCCGCTCTGAAAGTGATAGCCGACCAAATCGCCAGTGCCATTCAGAACGGACACCTGTTCGAGGAGACGAAGCGTCGCGTGCGCGAACTCCAGATGCTCCACGAGGTGGGGCTGGCCGCCGCCTCCAGCATCCACCTGGAGGACACACTTCATGCCGCCGCCAGCGCCCTTTCGGATGAAATGGGAGATGTGCAAGTGGCACTCATGCTGCTCGATCCGCAAGACGGCAGCCTGCATATGACCTCCCACGCGGGCTATTCCTCGGACGAGATGAAGAGAACAAGGTTCCAACCAAGGGAAGGCATTACCGGCTGGGTGGCCCAACACGGTGAGCCGATGCTGGTGCGCGATGTGCACCACAATCCTCACTACCTTGAAGTAAGCCCCGACATCCGCTCCGAACTGTGCGTACCCCTAAAATCAGAACAACAGGTGATTGGCATCCTCAACGTTGAGAGCCCGCGCCTCGATGCTTTCACCCATGAGGACCAAAGGTTATTGACCACACTGGCAAATAACCTGGTCATTCTCATCGAACGGGCGCGGCTATTTGAAGAGATAGAGGAAAGCAAATCTATCCTAGAGCGCCAAGCGAAAGATTTAAGGACCCTCTACAAAGTGGCAGCGGCCGGGGCCACCGCGTTAAATCTAGACAATATTTTACAGCATAGCCTGGACACATTACAAGAAGCGCTACAACCCGATGACATCGCGATTTTGCTCGTGGAGCCGGAGACGGGAGAGCTCATCATCCGAGCCTGGGTCGGCTTCCCTGGTGGTCCCAAACTGATGCGACGGGAGGTTGGCGTCGGTATTCCGGGGTGGGTAGTTGAGCAGGGCGAGCCAGTACTGGTGGACGATGTGCGTCAAGACGAGAGATACCACGCCTGCGACGCTGAAACCCACGCTGAGCTATGTGCACCACTTCAAGTAGGAGAGCAGATCATCGGGGCACTTAATCTGGAAAGTCGAGAAGTGGGCAAATTTGATCAGGATGACCTGCGCCTCGTATCAACCCTGGCGGGCCACTTGGCGGTACTGATTGAACGAGCTCGGCTCTTCAAGGAACTGAGCAATGCTCGCACGAAACTCCAACAGCGGGCAGAAGCACTAGAGAAGGCCAACGCGCGGCTGAAAGAACTAGACCGTCTCAAGAGTCAATTCCTGGCCAGTATGAGCCATGAACTGCGCACACCGCTCAATTCCATCCTGGGCTTCTCCGAAGTTATGCTGGACGGGCTGGTGGGCGAAGTTCCTTCCGAGCAGCAGGAATGCCTAGAAAACATCCACTCCAGCGGCAAGCACCTCCTCGCCTTGATTAACGACATTTTAGATCTCTCCAAGATTGAGGCCGGGCGCATGAATCTGGAACTATCGACATTCAGAGTTCCCGATCTGATTATGGAGGTTAAGGCCACAATCTTGCCGCTGATTGAAAAGAAATCACAGTCTCTACACGTGGAACTGCAAGAAGACCTACCGCCTCTGACCGCCGACCATATTCGCATTCGACAAGTATTGCTCAACTTGCTCAGCAACGCCTACAAATTCACCCCAGTGGGAGGGGAGATCACACTCTCGTGTCGCTCAACTGATTCAGATGGCATACTTTTCTCAGTGAAAGACACCGGGATCGGCATCAAGCCAGAGGATCAGAAGGTAATATTCGAGGAGTTCCATCAAATAGAGGAAAAAGCCATACAGGAAGTCTCGGGCACCGGCCTGGGGCTGGCTATCAGCAAACGATTGGTTATGATGCACGGGGGCAACATCTGGGTCGAGAGTAGGCGCGGGCATGGAGCGAATTTCTCATTCCTGGTGCCACTCACAGGGCCACCGGTACAAGAACCGCAGCCAGATGCTCAAGTTTAATGGAGCTAATATGAGAGATTCTGTTTTGTTGAAGGTAGATGACATATGGGTGCAACGACCCGGCGCAGAGGTACTGAGAGGGGTCGATCTAGAGGTCCGACAGGCCGAGGTGCATGTGCTGTTGGGCCTCAACGGTTCGGGCAAGACCAGCTTAGCACTAGCCCTAATGGGCGCCGAGGGCTACAAACCGGAACAAGGACACATCCTGTTCGACGGAGAAGACATCACTGAGCTATCGATGACCGAGCGAGCGCATCGTGGATTGACATTGGCCTGGCAAGCGCCGGCCCTTTTTGAAGGACTTTTGACGGCCGATTACCTGGCCCTAGGCATGGAAGAGCCATCGCGAGAACGCATCGAGGAGGCATTGAAAGCAGTGGCGCTTTCACCCCTGGCCTACATGGGACGCACAGTCAACCACGCCCTCTCCGGAGGGGAGCGCAAGCGAATTGAACTGGCAGCGGTCTACGCCATGCGGCCCCGCCTGGCTATCCTCGACGAGCCCGATTCGGGCATCGACGTGCTTTGTATTGAAGACATCATCACTCTGATACATAATATGTCCGCTGAGGGCACATCGGTTCTGCTGATAACACACCGAGACGAGATGGTGAGCGTTGCGGACCGAGCGTCGCTGATGTGCGCTGGCGCGATCGTCAAGACCGGCACGCCGAGAGAGGTGCGAGATTATTTCGCACAGCGCTGCCGTCCACACGGCGACTTGCTGGGCAACCAGCCCTGGGGCGAGGAGGCCGGTGGCACCTATCAGCGCGTCGTCACAGAGGGAGGTTATGATGAATAATCATACCGCACCATCCACCGGTCGCTCCCTTTTGGAAAAGCGTGACCCAGCCTGGGCACGTGAGTTTGAGTCCATCCTAGAGGCATATGAGCAAGCTGGTGGCAAGCCTGACATCCTACAGTCATCGCGCGTAGCCAGCGCCGTCATCAATGCCAACCACGTCTTATCCGTCCACCAGGTTGAGGGAGTGACCATCGATGCCCAAGAACAAAAGAACGGCATTCGCGCCCGTATCACCGTCGCGCCAGGCACGAAGATCGAGCACCCGGTGCATCTCTGCTTTGGCATGGTGGCCCAGGAAGGACTACAGGAGATCAACTCCGAGTTCGACATCGGGGCTGGGGCGGAAGTGGGCTTCCTGGCCCATTGTACTTTCCCCAACGCGGTCGAGCTCAAACACGTGATGGAAGCCCAGATTCGCATCAGATCGGGGGCCACGATGCGTTACAGCGAGAGCCATTACCACGGCCCTAATGGCGGAATCGAGGTTTTGCCCACCACACACGCACAAGTAGATGAAGACGGGATGCTGGAAAGCGAGTTCAACCTGGTGCAAGGCCGCGTGGGCCGTATGGAGATTGACTTCGAGGTGGATGTGGCCGAACGAGGCGTCGTCGAATTGACGGCCAAAGCCTATGGGTCAAACGATGATGAGATACACGTGAACGAGACAGTGCGGCTTAACGGCGAAGGAGCACGGGGATTGACCAAAACGCGCGTCGCGGTGCGAGATCGGGCCAACAGCGAAATCTACACCACAGCGGAGGGGAATGCCCCCGGTGCAGTTGGTCATATGGACTGCACCGAAATCGTGCGCGGGAAGGCAACGGCGCGGAACGTGCCCGTAGTCATCGTGCGCAACGACCGCGCCCGTGTAACCCACGAAGCAGCCATCGGAAGCGTCGGCAAGAAAGAGATGGAAACTTTGATGGCTCGCGGCCTGGACGAAGAGGAAGCTGTGGACATCATCATCCGTGGCATGCTGAAGTAGGGCTTGGTATCAGCCCGCCCATACTTGCCGATATACTCATATCGTGGCATAATAAGAAGTTGCAACACGTGATCCGATGAGAGATA
>CAZDYW010000025.1:11980-15560 GCA_964509655.1 uncultured Anaerolineales bacterium | reverse complement strand
AGCTTGTGGCCATGACCGTGGCGGGCCAGGAAGGCAACGCGCACGCCGTCAAAGGTCCCAATGGTCAAAGGTGCGGAGGGCGCGCCGAAGGGCGTCTCAATGGTGTACTCCTCGATGTCGCTCAGCCCTTCCATCTGATAAAGCCCACTGCCGCCGATGATCCCGATGGGGACTGGAGATTGCAGATTGGAGATTGCAGATTGCGGATTGGTGTTCATGAGGTCTCCTCGAATGATAAATAGTGAATGAAGCACTACGCCAAGTTCTCCATCTCTCAGGATTTCCTCAGCTTGTACCTTGACCAAGAAGCTCGCGTTTGATCTCTTCCACAAGAAAGTCCAGGTTAGGATGCTCGAAGCTCAATTCTGGCGCTGGGATGCGATTACGTTTAGCGTTGGGTGGAACATGCTTGTGATGTGGAAAAGATACTTTCAGCGCAAGGTTTTCAGGATGCGGTTGAGGGTCATACCAGTACAATGTATCTTGATCGCGCTTTATGGTGTAACTGTACGTTTCCAGTACTCCAGCGACAAAATCGATGATTTCTACCACATGGAGAACAATATTGTTGGAAAAGCGTATTTCACCTTTCAGGATGCCGTCGGTTGTGCCAGTAGTGTACAGGGATAGCCGCAATTGTTGTATCTGGGGATGTTTTTCCTGAAGCCCGTAGACATAACGGCTGTAGTCCTGTACTGAATCCAGAGTCATGCGGCCCCGATAGGCGATGTTGTGGGTCTTAAGATGACACTCTTGCCTTCTGCCCGATCATTTGATTTCAGGTCGTCGATGATGTGACGGCTGGCCTCGCGCAGTTGCCTTTCGCGTTTCGTTTTAAGTTGATAGAGCCCGGCCCACTCACAGAAAGTCGCGGTCTCCTCGTTCCCGCCATCGTCTAGCTTCCCCTGGCTATACAGTTCATAGAACGCTTCTGACCCAATGCCATATTTCCGCTCGAACTTAGCCAATTCACTGGTCAAAGTTGCAATACTGGTGATCAGTTCCTGGACATTCATTGTCCTGCTCCTCATACTGAAGCTCAGTTGTAACATTACGGATATACAACTACAAGCTACGAGATTAAGTCTTACGCCTTACGTTTCACGTTTTACGTCCTCACTCTATTTTACCCCACACGCGCCAATTCTGCCAGTGAGTTATCTCTACCAGCGAGCGCGATAGACCACCATGCTTTCCCCACCGGCGATGGTATTACGCTCCAGGTCCACGCGATGCACCGGCTCCAGTAGATCGCGGCGGGCGGCTAAATCAGGGAACCAGTTGGGGAAGATGATGACGTAGTCCACGCCACGCTCGGCCAGCAGTGCGGCTAAATTATCGGTCCGGTCGGAGCTGTGCAGGAGCGGGATGACCTCCGGCGTGACCAGCCCCGCCAGGTCTACAATAGGCCGTTCTGAGATGTAGGTGATGGCGCCGATGTCGTTCAGCGCCAGTTTTGCATCCGGCGGCGTGTTTTCCTTTACCCAATGGCCGAGCGCGACGTGCATTTGATTGATATTATCCACATTCCAGGCATAGAGGCGGGCCATTGTCGGCAGCCGCCAGGCGGTTCCCGCGATGAGGAGCAGAATGAGCAAGAGTATCCCCCTCACCCTATCCCTCTCCCCGTTGGGGAGAGGGAACGCGCGGCCGGGGGTGAGGGCCAACTGTCCCGCCTCCAGCAGCCCCGCGACGCCGATGATGGCGTTGCAGGGAATGAGGGGGATCAAGTAGCGCCCGTGCTGATAGAGCGTCACATGCATAAAGGAGTAGACCAGGGGCAACCCCACGCTCCACAGGCTCAAGAGAGATGCACGGCGGAACAGCGCACCCACCCCTAGAATGTAAAAGGGTAACAGAAGCGGGTTATCCAGAATCAAGTAGCGAGCCCATAGGCTCAAGAAATCAAGGCTGGGGAGGAAGTTGAAGGCGGCCTTGGCGTGGAAGGTGTTGGGGAGCAAGTGCCCGCTGGTCTTCAGCGAGAAGATCAAGTACGGGGATACGATCACAGCGAAGAGAATCGCCGGTGGGAGGAGTTTACGCATTACGCAATACGCAATACGCTTTCCATATTGCGTATTGCGTATTGCGTAAAACGCGAGGTCGGCCATCGCCAGCGCGAAGAGCAAGTAGCCTTCGGGGCGCGTCAGCGCGGCCAGGCCAAAAAGGGCCGCCGTGCGCAGCCGATAGCGATTCTCGGCCCGGTCGGTCAGGTGGGCATTGAGCACCAGCAGGCTCAGCGCGGCGAACAGGCAAGTCTCCAGCGCCGAGAGGCCCGCCCAGACCATGCGCCCATTGAGCGCGACGACTGCCCCGGCCAGCCAAGCGGCCCAGCCTTTGCCCGTCAGCCGCCGGGCCAGCGCGTAAGTCACGATCAGCAAGCCCAAGAAGCAGGCGGCGCTCAATATCTGCCCGGCGAGGGGAAATCTCCCACCCGCGAAATAGACCCCGGCCAGGAGCAGCGTCCAGAGCGGCGCGGTGGAGCCGGCCGTCGGCTGACCGGGGTTGAAGGCGAAGCCATCGCCGCGGGCGATGTTGCGGGCAAACTGAAAATGAATCCAGGAATCGTCGAGGGGGACGCCGCCTTGGCCCTGGGTGAAGCGCTGGGCATAGGCAGCGAAAATGCCCAGCGTCAGGCATCCGAGTAGGAGCAAGCTTGCCAGATAGCCCCATTCAGCCCCCGCGCCTCGCCTTTGGCCCACGTTTACATTACCCCGCGATACATTCCTCCGTCCACCAGCAAGCTGACGCCGTTGATATAAGACGCAGCCTCCGAGACGAGGAATGCAGCGGCGGCGGCGAATTCCTCCGGATCGGCGATGCGGCCCAGGGGGATGTTGGCCGCGATCTTATCTGCTTCCTCATCCGGCGTCGTATCGTTCCGCGCAGCTCGGTCTTGCAGCAACTGATCCACCCGCCCGGTGCGGGTCCAGCCGGGGCAAATGGCGTTGGCGCGGATGCCGAAGGGGCCCAGTTCATCGGCCAGCGTCTTGATCAGCCCGACCAGGCTCATGCGCACACTGTTGGAGAGCACCAGATTGGGCAGCGGTTGCTTGACCGTGATCGATGTCATAGCCAAAATGGCCCCTTGCCCGCGCTCCTTCATCACTGGAGCAGCGGCGTAACAGAGCCGTACCGCGCTCATCAGCGTCAACTGGACCGCCTCCTCCCAGTCCTGGGGCTCGAACTGGAGAAAGAGACCCGGCGGCGGCCCGCCGGCGTTGGTGACTAACACATCGAGCTGCCCGAATCTAGAGACACTCTCTTCGACCAGCATATCGGCGGCTGCGGGATCGGTGACATCGGCCTGGAGCGCTAGCACCTGCCCGCCGGTACGCGCCTCGATCTCGGCGGCAGTGGCATTCAGCACCTCCTCGCCGCGTGCGCAAATCACAACCCGGGCGCCCTCCTGTGCCAAACGCATCGCCACAGCCTTGCCCAGCCCCTTACTGGCGGCACTTACCAAAGCGACCTTTCCATCCAATCCAAGGTCCATCACCTCACCTCCACTTAACCTCAACCCTTAACCTCAACCCTCAACCTCGTATGCCCCACGCCGATCACATCGCCGGAGCTGATG
>CAZDYW010000025.1:0-11880 GCA_964509655.1 uncultured Anaerolineales bacterium | reverse complement strand
AACCTCAACCCTCAACCTCGTATGCCCCACGCCGATCACATCGCCGGAGCTGATGACAGTGGGCCTGTCGATGGGCGCCCCGTTGAGCAGCGTCCCGTTGCGACTGTTTCGATCCTCCAACCACCATTGACCCTCTCGCCAAGCCAACAGAGCGTGCTGAGCGGAAGCATATGTATCGGGGATGGTGACGGTGTTGCTCGGCGAGCGCCCGATGGAGGTGACGGGCTGGATGGGGAAAGTGGACCCAACAGCGGCTGCTTCTTCTTTCGTCTCAATGATCACCAGGTGGCCTTCTGAGCAGGTGGCCTCCTTTTCGGCGCTCCCCCGTCTTAGGTCACGCCAGAGCATGAGCATTACGGTTCCCAGGAAAGCGTAAAGCGCTCCAACTAGTAGTATGCGTAGGACAAGCAGGAAAATGTCCATCGCTAGTCAAGCTCAGATTCTGGAGTGTCCAGCGCCGGGGTATCCCCGCTTCCCGGCAACGGGTATGGCGTGGGGGGATCCTCACCGTAGATGACCTGAACTCCGGCGAAGGAGATGACATCGCCGGAATGGAGCACGCATTCCTCGATAGGGTATCCGTTGATCTGAGTGCCGCCGGAGCTGCCCAGATCGTAGAGCACGTAATGCCCGTAACGCTGGCGGAACTGAGCATGGTGGCGGGAGACACGCGGATCTTCGATGATGATGTCGTTATCAATCGCCCGCCCGACGGAGATCACGGCGCGATAGAGGTTCACGTGCCGGCAGCCCTCCATAACCAGGAATGGGCGACCGGGAGGGACATGTGCAACGACTTCCTCCTCCGTGTTAGCATCGGAGGAGTTTATCTCGCGCGTCTGCTCTGTTTCGGGCTGCTCCTCTTTCTCACGTCGCGCCTCAACCCGCACTTCGTGAGGAGCCATGTTTTCGTCGGCCAACACTCGGACGACGGGCTCGGCCTCGAGCACTAAATCGGCTTGAGTAGCCAGGTCAGTGATATAACGGGCTAACTCATCATCCAGAGATAATGAGGCGTCTTCCAACCCACTTGAGAGATTTTTCACCAACGCTTCCCGATCACTCGGATGCAGGTATATCCAGTAGCGATTCGGTGCTTGGGGCAGCCCATCGGGCGAGCGGGTTTGGTTATCCTCCATCGCTCGCATAAGATGGTTGACGATCTTTTGTGGGGGTAAACGGTCGGCGAAGAGGCGGGTAAAAGTCCCTTCCACGAGCCGCTCGACCAGATTCTCGAAACGCGCAAATTGATTCATAAAAGCGATTATAATGACAAATTAGCAAATGAGCAAATGGGCGAATTGCGATAAGGCTGCTCCATTCAATATTCGCTATTCATCATTCGTCATTCATTTTGCTTGACACTGCACCCGCACGTGCTATCATAAGATTCCTTTGTGAGTCGGGTTGTTGCCTGAAAATGTGTTGAGAGGGAGGAGGTAATGTGCCATCACCTTCCCGTTCCAGAGAGGGACTGAACGAGGCGCGCGAAGCTGACCTGTATCGATGGACCTTCACTATTTGCTGATAGATTTTGGACAAGGAGGGCAAGTAAGCATGACTGCTCCAAAAGTCAAAAACTATAGCTTCGGAAAGATGGAGGTGGACGGCGAGCGGCATTCTAAAGATTTGATCCTGCTGCCGGATCGCGTGGAGTCGAATTGGTGGCGCAAGCGCGGACACCGACTGGCCGTCGAGGACCTGCAAGAGGTTTTCGATGCTGCCCCGGATGTGCTGGTGGTAGGCACCGGGGCCTACGGCGCGATGAAAGTGCCCGATGAGACTCGCCGGGCCATCGAGGCGAAGGGAATCGAGTTACACATCGCCCAGACGGGAGATGCTTGGCAGACTTACAACCGCTTGCAGGAGCAGCGACGGACGGCCGGTGCCTTTCACCTCACGTGCTGATAATTGAGAATTGAGAATGGAGAATAGAGAATGGAGATGAGGAAGCGATGTAGGCGCTTTCTCCTCGGCGCGATACTCCTAGTTATTGTTTTGACCCGCTTGGGCATGCCCCAAGCGTCCGCGGCGGGCATCCCCGATCCCCGCTTCGGCGTCGTCGAGTCATATGCAGCGCCGGGCGCAGCCGGAGTCCTGGGCGCAGGCTGGACCCGCGTCACCTTCGAGTGGAACAGAATCCAGCCCAACAGCCCCGATGAGTGGAACGTGGTCCCCATCTCCGATCAGGAGCTGAACGGTGAGCTGGCCCAGGGGCGGCAGGTCACCGGGCTGCTGATCACCACCCCAGGCTGGGCCACCGATCTGGGGCTCGGCCCCGGCGTCCCCAAGGGGCTCTATCTCCCCACCGATGACCCCAACAACCTCTGGGCCAACTTCGTGCGCACCATCGTCGGGCGCTACGCCGGGCGCATTGATCATTGGACCATCTGGAACGAGCCGGAGATACCGCCCAGCTCGCCAGATATGAGTTGGGGCGGCTCGATTGAGGACTTCGTGCGCTTGCTCCAGGTCGCCTACACCGTCGCCAACGAGGTCAATCCCAACGCCGTCATTCATATGGCGGCTGTGACCCATTGGCACAACGAGCACTGGTTCGGTCAGTTCCTCGACGTGTTGGTCGCCGATCCCAACGCTGCGGCGCACAATTATTATTTCGATGTGGCTACGCTCCATCTCTACCACGAGCCGGAGAAAATCTACGACATCACGGCCCACTACTACGGCCTGATGCGCAATCGGGGCATTTACAAGCCGATCTGGATCGCCGAGACGAACGCTTACCTCTCGCGCGTCTCGCCGGAGGAGCAGGCTTTCTTTATGATCCAGGCTTTCAGCTTGGAGATCGCCGCCGGTGCGCAGCGCATCGCGGTTTACAAGATGGCCGACACCGCGACCGATCAGGCCGCCGATCCGGAGCCTTTCGGGCTGGTGCAGATGGATGGCAGCCGCAGGCCCGCATTCACCGCCTACCAGGTCGCGACAAATTATCTGGCCGGGTTCCAGGGCGGTCAGTGGGAGCGCCGTGATGAGCTCGCGGTGGTGACCATCGACCGAGGCTCCAAGACGACGACGGTGGTCTGGGCGCGGACGCCGGAGCCGCAATCGGCCATGATCCCCGCGCGGACGACGCGGGCGTTGCTGGTGGATGTTTGGGGCACGGCCCGTTACGTCTACCCTGAGCGGGGCTATTATTTTCTCGAACTCGCCGGCGCTAACTGCGCTCAGGGCTGTCAGTTGGGCGGCGCGCCCCTGATGTTGATTGAGGAGGCGCCATCGAGCGCCAACACCGCTCCCGCGCCCGCCTCGCCGACGCCGCCCCCCGTGACGCTGGCGAATCCAGAGGTCACGGTCGATCCCGACGGGTTGCCCACGCCGACGCCTTCCTTCACACCCACACCGACACCGACGCCCACGCCGACCCCCACCGCGACGCCGACGCCGACGCCCAGCCCCACGCCCACTATCACGCCGACCCCGACCGCGACGCCAACGCCAAGCTCCACGCCCACACCGACGCTCACGCCGACGCCCACGCCCATCCCCGTGCCCATTTCCGACGTGCCGCTGCGCCGCTCCTGGTTCCTCATCGGCGTGCTGGCGCTGGCGATGGGAAGCGCGGCCGCGGCCGCCGAGCGTACCACCCGGCGCCTGGCTATGCCTCGATTGGCGACGAGGCCCCGCGAGTGGCAGGTGAATCTGAGATTTTTGGGGCTTTGTCTGTTGCTTATAATTTTAATGATGGCGATTACGCTGGCCGCGAGGTTCCAGCTAGCATATCAGTAGCTCTCTCAAGATTGGTTCAACCTTTGAGATTGAACCAATCTGTTAGCTTAGTTCGAAGATAGGAGAACACAAATGTCCAACCCCAAGGTAGCACCGTATGGCTCTTGGAAGTCACCGATCACGTCAGACCTGATCGTCTCGGAGACTATAATGCTGGATCAGATCGCCCTTGAGGGCGAGGATGTCTACTGGGGCGAGGTGAGGCCCTCCGAAGGTGGTCGATACGTCATCGTGCGTCGCTCACCCGACGGCGAGACTTCCGATGTCACGCCCTCCCCCTTCAACGCGCGGACGCAGGCGCACGAGTATGGCGGCGGCTCCTATGTCATCGATGATGGGGTCGCCTATTTCTCTAACTGGGATGATCAGCGCCTCTATCGGCAAGAGATCAGCGATCCAGATCAGCCGCCGCGCCCGATCACGCCGGATGCAGCGCTGCGCTATGCCGACGGGGTCGTCGATCACGGCCAAGGGCGTATGATCTGTGTGCGCGAGGATCATACCGACCCGGAACGCGAGGCGGTCAACACGCTGGTCGCGCTCGACCTGGACCCTGATGGAGATTTTGAGGCTCAGGTGCTCGTCTCCGGCAATGATTTTTATGCCGCGCCGCGCCTCAGCCCCGATGGCTCCCGCTTGGCCTGGCTGACCTGGAATCATCCCAATATGCCCTGGGATGAGACGGAGCTCTGGGTCGCTGAGTTGCAGCCCGATGGCTCCCTGGGGCCGGCAGAGCGGATCGCGGGCGGGGCGAACGAGTCGATCTTCCAGCCGGAATGGTCGCCGGACGGCGTGCTCTACTTCGTCTCCGACCGGTCGGGCTGGTGGAATCTCTATCGCTGGCGCGAGGGAAGCGTGGAGCCGGTCGTCGAGATGGAGGCTGAGTTCGGCGAGCCGCAGTGGGCCTTCAATATGTCCACTTACGCCTTCGAGTCGCCGGAGCGGATCATCTGTTCCTACACCCAGGATGGCCTTTGGCACCTGGCCCAGCTCGACTTGGAGACGGGCCGGCTCACGCCGATTGAGACGCCTTACACGGAGATACATCAGGTTCGGGCGGCGGATGGTCGGGTGGTGTTCCGAGGTGGGTTGCCGACGGAGCCGACGGCCATTGTCCAGTTTGATCTAGACACGGCCCGGTTTGAGACACTGCGAAGCGCGAGCCGGATCAATGTGGAGCCGGGGTATCTATCCGTTCCTCAGGAGATCGAATTTCCCACCACCGGATCGGGGGAAGATTTGACCGCTCACGCTTTCTTCTACCCGCCGGAGAACAAGGATTACGTCGCGCCGGAGGGCGAGCGTCCCCCGCTGGTGGTCATCAGCCACGGCGGGCCGACGGGAGCCGCTCCCAGTTCGCTCAGCTTGACCATCCAGTATTTCACCAGCCGGGGCTTCGCCGTGCTCGACGTCAACTATGGCGGGAGTTCGGGCTATGGGCGGCTCTATCGCCAGCGCCTTGAGGGACAGTGGGGCGTGGTGGACGTGGAGGATTGTATCAACGGGGCGCGTTATCTGATCGAGCGCGGCGATGTTGACGGTGAGCGTTTGATCATCCGTGGGGGGAGCGCGGGCGGTTACACCACGCTTTGCGCACTTGCTTTCCGCGATGTCTTCGAGGCCGGCGCGAGCTATTTTGGCCTCAGTGAACTGGAGGTTTTCGCCAGAGACACGCACAAGTTCGAGTCCCGTTACCTGGAGCGGCTGATCGGCCCCTATCCGGAGAAAAAAGAGCTTTATCGGGAGCGCTCGCCCCTCAATTCCGTCGATCAGCTATCCTGTCCGGTGATCTTCTTCCAGGGGCTTGAGGATAAGATCGTTCCGCCCAATCAGGCCGAGCTGATGGTCGAGGTGTTGCAGGAGAAGGGCTTGCCGGTGGCCTACATCCCGTTCGAGGGGGAGCAGCACGGTTTCCGTCGCGCCGAGAACATCAAGCGCTCGCTCGACGCGGAGCTCTATTTCTACTCGCGCGTTTTCGGCTTCGAGTTGGCGGAGGATGTGGAGCCGGTGGAGATCGATAATTTGTGATCAGCGGCTCTCTCAAGATTGGTTCAATCTCAGAGATTGAACCAATCTAGTTCATTTGCTGTTGTAGTTGAAAGGAGGCGACCATGATTCCAGACGGAGTTGGAAGGCAGTTGCACGATCGAGCGACTCGTGGAAAGATTCTCAGTGAAGTGGAAAAAAGGCAATTAACGACATGGTATGCTGAACAAGATGCAGCAGAAAGTGAAATCCTATCGTTACCGGAGGAATCCATACCTAGCTCAGACTTACGAGAGCAAATTGCGAACATCATACAGCAACTTAATGCAGTAACGCAAAACATTCAGGCTTTGACGCAAGAAAATGTTGCTTTACGCAATGAAATTGCTACCTTGCGGCAACAGGTGGCCCAACAGTTAACCCCACAATTGGCATGACGATTACGGCAGCGCAGCGTGAACAAGTCCGCCGTCGGGCCAACTACGCCTGTGAATTCTGTGGTATCAGCGAAACGGATACTGGCGGAAGGTTGACAGTGGATCATTTTCGACCGCAAAGCAAAGGGGGCACTGACCATGCGGATAATTTAGTTTATTGCTGCCCGCGGTGCAATCAATACAAACTGGATTATTGGCCTAGTGGGCTTGATGAACAGCAGCTATGGAACCCGCGCCAAGAGCCGTTTGAGCGACATTTCGTCGAATTAGAAGATGGAACCCTCCAACCGCTCACGGCAACAGGCGTCTTCACGCTGCAAAGGCTTCGCCTCAACCGTCCACCTTTGGTAGCACATCGTCGCCACGCCAAGGAAATGCGCCAGTTGGTGCGCTATCGCGATCTGTCAAAACTTCTGGAGCGTTTGTTACATCAGCAATCCGTTCTATTGGAGGAACAACAAGATCTGCTACGAGAGCAAAAGCACTTGTTACAGATTCTTGCTGAACAGTAGGGCGATGAGACTTCCCTAAAGTTGCATGCTGAAGGGCTGTAGGCTTACGGATTTAAGTTACATTTAGGAGGAAAAAATGGAAGAGCTGGTCAAGTTAGTTATGGAAAAGACAGGGTTGCCAGAGGGTCAGGCAAGGCAAGCTGTGGAGACGGTAATTCAATTTCTCAAGGATCGGTTGCCGGAGCCTCTCGCCGGTCAGGTCGACGCGGCGATCAAAAATGAGGCAGCTGTAGAGCAGGCTGAGCAGATGATCGAAAAGGGAGCCAAGCAGTTGGGCAGCCTGTTGGGTGGCAGCTGAAGCTGTTGGATGCACCGGTTGAATTTTTTGGGATGATGTAGCTGGCTGGTTACATCTGTGATAAGTTCATGCGCAATTCACATAAGGAAGGAGGCAAAATGAGTGCGAAGAAAATCTTGATGCTCGTCGGGGACTTCGTGGAGGATTACGAAGTGATGGTGCCCTTCCAAGCTTTGCAGATGGTCGGGCTTCAAGTCGACGCGGCTTGCCCCGGTAAGGAAGCCGGAGAGATGGTGCGCACGGCGATCCACGATTTCGAGGGCGATCAGACCTACAGCGAGAAGCGAGGTCATAATTTCGCGCTGAACGCCACCCTCGCTGAGGTGGAGGCCGAGGAGTATGACGCGCTGGTGATCCCGGGCGGCCGGGCACCGGAATACATCCGCCTGGACGAAACCGTGCTGGAGATGGTGCGCCACTTCGCCGAGACGGATAAGCCCATCGCCGCGATCTGTCACGGGCCGCAAGTGCTGGCTGCGGCTGGCGTGCTTGAGGGCAAGGAATGCACCGCTTATCCCGCCGTGGGGCCCGACGTGACGAACGCCGGCGCCGAGTATGTGGGCGTGCCGGTGAATGAGGCCCACGTGGACGGCAATTTGGTCACCGCGCCGGCCTGGCCCGCTCACCCCGAATGGCTAGCGAAGTTCCTCGATGTGCTGGGCGTAAAAATCGAGCTGTAGCGAATCACCAAGGTGCGACGCACTCTTGAAGTGCATCGCACCTTAGATTTATCCCTCAACTCTCACCTAATCTTCTCTCACAAGAAGCGGCAAGTAGATTTTCTGCTATTATTCCAGCCCTCGCCCCCAAGGATGTTCAAGGCACGGAGGCTGCACCTCTATAAAGTCTAAATCGTTTTGTGTTTCACGCCTCAATTCTACCAAACCGATTCTACCAAACCGATGCCTTATCGCTATACTCCTATGTCGGGGCACAAATATCTTCCAGCTTTCGGGTAGGTAATCTACCGCGCAGGTTGAAACTTTTTGGTGATCGAGCAAAAAGGTAGTATAATGCAACCTGTATTTTCTACAACATCGGCGTTGAAGCACTCAGTCACTTCTGGATGCTCACGTTAGTGACCAATTGATCGAATGTACAAGGGGGATTTACTATGTTGACGGACAATCTGCCGCACGTCAATATCGGCCATTTGCCCACGCCGATAGAGCCTCTGCCGCACCTGACGGCGGATTTGGACGGGCCGGAGCTATGGGTAAAGCGAGATGATCAGACCGGGCTGGCGACGGGCGGCAACAAGACGCGCAAGCTGGAGTTCTTGGTAGCCGATGCGCTGGCCCAGGAATGCGACACGCTGATCACTTGCGGCGCGGCTCAATCCAACCACGCCCGCCAGACGGCGGCCGCGGCGGCAAAATTCGGGCTGGAGCGCGTGCTGGTGCTCCGGGGAGAGGAGCCATCACGAACGCAGGGGAACTTGCTGCTGGATCGGCTGCTGGGCGCTGACATAGTCTGGGCCGGAGCTCAGCCCTTGGAGGAGCGGATGGTTCAGGCAGCGGCTGAACTACGCGATTCCGGTCGGCGTCCCTACATTGTGCCCTACGGGGGCAGCAACGTGGTCGGAGCCAGCGGTTACGCGGCGGCGATGGCGGAGTTGCTGAGACAATGCGAGGCGCTTGAGGTGCATTTCGACCACATTGTGCTCGCCTCCTCCAGCGGCGGCACGCAGGCTGGGTTGATGGTAGGAGCGCGAGCGATGGGCTACACGGGGCGGATCCTGGGCATCAGCGTGGACATGCAGGCAGGCGATCTGCAACACACGCTGGCCGATCTGGCGACGGCGACGAGCGAGTATTTGGGACAAGTGTTCCACTTCGCGCCCGAAGATTTCGACGTGAACGATGATTATGTGGGCGGCGGATACGCGACGATAGGGGATTTGGAACGGGAGGCAATCCGCACCGTGGCCCGCGCCGAGGGGCTGCTGCTCGATCCGGTCTACACCGGTAGGGCTTTCGGCGGGTTGCTGGACCTGATCCGCAGCGGTGCACTCGGCTCCGATAAGGACACGCGCGTGCTCTTCTGGCACACCGGGGGGACGGCGGGGTTGTTCGGGTATGCAGGTGAGTTGTAGGGATTTGCATCTGTCGCAAAGCTGTTCTATAATAGAGTTATTCAACCACTTTTTTCCCCTCGCTATGTCGGTAGTTTAGCTTTCTAGCAAAGTCGCCTTGATTCTCGCTACGCACTATGGACTGATGGTAAGGAGTTTGTATCTCAAACTGGTAGGGAGTGTGTACTTATGCTAGCTTTGCTGCGAATTCTGTTAGAGACTTTAATCCAAATTTTTTTAGGGGCCGTCCCTTCATTTTTGGTATCTCTGCTGGGAGGGTTAGCTGTCGCTGCCTTGCTCTGGTTAGCCACATTCCCACGCGATGATATATTATGGACGGCTGGAGTGCGCTGGTCTTTCGCTGGGTTGGTCAGCGCTTTGGCCTACTCGGCACTGAGGTATCAATTCCCCGCACTCCAAAACTTGATCGCTCTTTTCGCTACCAGCTTGGTGACGGGCCTGGTTGCAGATCTCTTTATGAAGCAGGTTGTGCCTCAATTCTTCCCCAGAAGTAAAGGGAGGCGCCGCTGGGCGTCTTATGCCGTGTGGGTATATTTTTGGTTTGCGACGGTCATCGGTTGGCGACATGGTGAAAGCGGCTTGGTGTTCATCACCATTCCGACGCTCCTTATCACGGAGGTGTGCCTTTTTTTTATAGCTGGATACATTCTACCCTTCCCGCCGTTGGATTTGTATCGAGGTGCTCGTGATGCCTCTGCTCCCCCGTTAGTATCTACCTTCTGGTGGGAATTAGAGGATTTCTTTGATCTGCTGCGCAACCCAGAAAATAGAGAGACCCTCAAACAATGGCTTGAACAGCACCGTCAAGCACTTCGTTGTCTGATCACTTTTGCCTTGGGAACTAACTATCCATACCACGTGGTTATAGACGAGAAGATCAATGAACGCACCACGGGAGACCGTACCTGGCTGCAATGGGATGAGAAGTTGATTGAACGGCTGGGCGGTGACGCTTTCGGTGAGGTGCTGGCAGGTCCAGGTATCATCCTCACCGGCCCCGATCAGTCCGTAGTCCTCTCCACAGGTCTCAAGTTCAAGGGAGTCAAGGGTCCTGGTATAGTCTTCACTCAGATGTCCGAACGTCCCACCCAGGTCATCGACCTGCGTGTGCAGTTGCGTGGCTTCCCCGTGAAAGCGCGCACCAAGGATGGTATTGAGATTAAGGTTTTCACATTTACCCCTTTCCAGATTGGTACGAGTAGGGATAATAAAAATCCCAAGAGCCCCAAACTGGGTGAGGGATTCCCTTATCACGTCCCAGATGTCTTCAGGGCCATAAGTGCGCAACGAGTGGAGCATGACACCCCATCGCAGGTGCCGCGGGAGCTAAAGCGGCTAGAGTGGTACGATTTACCTCAGATGATTGGCGAACGTGCCATACGGGAGATTATATCGCGCTATGAGTTTGACGAGCTGTACGCACCGTTTGAATTGTACACGCAACCCGGTCAGCAACCTCCTCGTTCCCAGATCGGTAGCGCTCTGAAGGATGTACTGGAGAGCGAGTTGCCGAAATTTGGACTCCGACGCGCTGGCAGCGGCATCAGCAACCTGGAGCCGGTGGATTCACGGGTGATTAAAGAGCGTGTCGAGGCATGGAAGGCCAACTGGAGGCGCAAAATTATGCTGCGACAGGCTGCTGGACAATCGCAACGGCTACGCTTGATCGAGCATGCGCGTGCCCAGGCGCAGATTGACGTCATCGTTGACATCGGCAAGCGCATTGAGGCATTACGGGGTGATGGAGCCCCTGTTCCCATGGATCGGGTGGTCGGTTATTTCATTGTGACCCTGGAGAGACTAGTCGGAAAGCAGGCAACACGTCGATTCTTGCCCGGAGATGTGGATGAAGTCCTGGGGCTTGCACGGGACAGATTCGAGGAAGCGGAAGAAAACGCCTGGCGAACTGAAGGAGGCAACGATGCTCAGTAAAAAGATTAGCGAGCAACGTTCCGAGCGGCGCTCCGTGATCTTTTCCGTAATCGCGATTATGATCTGCATAGGATACGTGTTTGCATACCGCCATCGTCAGATAAAATTGATGGACTACCTGGGGCTATCTGAGTACGTGGGCCGACCCTTCCTGGAGGTTATGAAGGCTATGGGAGTCGAGGAAGGCATCGAAGCCATAAGATCCTCCTTTCTCCTGCTCGTCACGCTGCTCCCAGGTGCTGTGCTTAACACGCTGCCGGTTCTGGTCGCCTTGGTAGCTGTTTTCTGGGTGGCTTCACATTTCATGCGCACGCTTTATGACACAAAGGACTGGGGAGAAGCCTACGAGCTATTGGATCGTAACATGTTCGGTATGCGCGAACTTAGACCTCTGATGATTGTGAAAGAGGGGCACATTTTCGTCGGTGAAGGAGAGTTACATGATCGTATTGGGGGACGCGCTCTTTTGCTCGTGTACAACGACAGTGCAGTCGTGATCGAGAAAGGCGGACATTTGGTTCGTGTCGTCGGCCCTTCTCTCAGTTTCCTCAAGCCCTTTGAGCGTGTCTGGGGCATCGTGGATTTGCGGATGCAGCGTTGGCCTCTCACCGTCAACGCGATGACCAAGGAGGGTATCCCCATCTCCTGCGAGGCCATTATCACCTTCAAGATCGATGATCGTTATAAGGACGAGCACGGCGAGGTGCGGGTAAAGCAGCCGGTCGAGACAGAGCCTCTCCAGGTCTCCGATCGGGAAATCGTGAAAGAGTTAGAGAAAGCTGGGATAGCAGAGCCGCTTCCGTACACGAAAGAAGCGGTGTTCAACGCCGCCACGTGCAATTGGATTCGTATCCATCAGGAGGGACATCCGGA
>CAZDYW010000024.1:0-15688 GCA_964509655.1 uncultured Anaerolineales bacterium | reverse complement strand
GAAGAGATGTCCGAACTGGAAGAATACTTGTCCAAAGACAAGTATGATTACCAGATGCCCCAACGGGGAGACATATATGACGGCATCGTGATCGAGGTCAGCAAACGTGGCGCAATAGTGGACGCAGGCTTCAAACGTGATGGCCTTGTCCAAGCCGAAGATCTAGACCGCCTGGACGAAGAAACCCTCGACAGCATCCAAGTAGGCGCGACGATACCGGTTTCGGTGGATCAACCACACGATCAAGAGGGTCGTCTGATACTCTCCATCTACCACGCCTTGGTGCAAGAGGATTGGCACCAGGCTGAAGACATGATGGAAAATGGCAAGCTCTATGAGGGCGAAATCTCTGGCTACAATCGCGGGGGATTGCTTGTCCCCTTCGGTAGAATTCGCGGTTTTGTGCCTGCCTCACACGTCGTGGGTATGCCTCGAGGTCTGAAAGGCGAGGAACGACGTCAACGCCTGGCAGACATGGTCGGCGAAGAAGTAGGTCTGAAGATCATCGAGGTAGATCGCCAGCGCCGCCGCTTGATTCTATCTCAGCGTCAAGCCCGGCGTGCATGGCAAAAGCTACAGCGCGAACGCGTGATGGAGGAACTGACAGAAGGAGAGGTAGCACATGGAACAGTCACCGGTATCACCGATTTCGGCGCTTTTGTAGACCTGGGCGGCGCTGATGGACTGATCCACATCTCCGAACTCTCCTGGAAGCAGGTAGATGATCCTCGCGAAGTTGTCAACATCGGTCAAGAGGTAGACGTCTACATCCTCGATCTCGATTGGAAGCGGAAGCGGATTGCACTCAGCCTCAAGCGATTGAAGCCCAACCCTTGGACACAGGTAGATGAACATTACCACGAGGGACAGTTGGTTGAAGGCCAGGTCACGCGCGTGTTAGATTTTGGCGCATTCGTCGAATTAGACATCGGGGTCGAAGGGCTGCTCCACGTCAGCGAGATGAGCGGCACCTCGGAACTGAGCCCATCAGAAATCGTCAGGTCGGGCGAAAAGATGTTGGTCAAGATTATCAGCATCGACAGCTACAAAGAACGTATCGCTCTAAGCGCACGGCAAGTACACCGTGACGAGTGGGAACAGTGGATGGCGGAAACTCTGGCAGCTTCCCCAGAAGATAAGGGAAAGGCCAAAGAGGAACCTAAGAAAAAGGACGAGAAACCCGTCGAGGAAAAGGCAGAAGCAGAGCCTGCTGAAGCTGATGAAGCCGATGAAGCCGATGAAGAAAAAGCAACCACAGAACCGGTAGCAGAGGCCGTGCCCACCGAAGAGGCCGGCCCCAAGGAAGAGGTAAAGGTTGAAGCTCCAGAGGAAACAGAGGAAGAAGAGAAAGAAGAGGAAACAGAAGCTCCATCTGAAACCTCTGAGGAAGAGCCTCAGGAGCAAGAGAGCACAGATTCCGCTGAAGAGGCGGAAGATCCAACAGGGGCAGAAGAAGAATCTGAGGACACCGAGTAGCTCTAGGGCAGAGCAACTTTGCTAACCGCCAACCTGTTGTACCAATCTGCACTACCTCTTGCCCGCCACCATCGGAAGCGAGAAGAGGTTAATTGAATGGGAAAAAAAGAGAAGAAAATATACGTAGAGGGAACCGTTGTCGAGGCATTACCTAACACACAGTTTCATGTGGAACTCGATAACGGTCATGAAGTGCTGGCTTATCTTTCCGGTAAGATGCGCAAGTATTACATCCGCGTATTGTTAGGAGATCGTGTACGCGTTGAGCTTTCTCCTTACGATCTAACGCGAGGGCGCATCGTCTACCGATACAAGCGCTCCGACCAGAGCTAAGGTAGCTTCAGAAAATAACTTCGCTCCAAAAGCGAACATTTTCCCTAGGAAAAAGCTTCATTTTTGGACGATATTAAGTTCTGGAAAAACCTCAAGGGCTAACCTTTTTAGCCAGCAAGCTCACCCAGTCCTCCTTTTGGCGTCGACCCACCAATGTTAAGCCACCCTGATCAAGGGTCGCCGCCACAGAGGGCTCTTGGTCGGCAACTATACCGGCTGTGACTACTTTACCACCAAGTCGCAGCCGGGTCGCAAGCCCCTCGCGCACCATATCCTCGATCACTCGCGCCACAATGTTGACCATCATCAAGTCGTAGCACCCGGTAACATCTGATAAGGAACCGTATGCTACTTTTACTCTTCCCTCCACACCGTTGATGACCACATTTTCCCTGGCTACGTCGACCGCCTGAGAATCGCTATCGATCGCCAGCACGCTTTCGGCGCCCAGCTTGGCAGCGGCGATGGCCAATATACCGGAACCAGTACCCAAGTCGAGCACGTCTATGCCAGACTGGACATCCTCCTCCAAAGCCAGCAGACATAACTGAGTAGTGGGATGAAGCCCGGTGCCAAAGGCCATCCCCGGATCTAACTGAATTACCACATCCTCTGACTTAGGCACATATTCCAGCCACGAAGGACGGATGACTAAACGTTGCCCCACTCGCAGGACCCTTAACTGTTTTTTCCAGAGATCGGCCCACTCTGCCTCAGCTACGGTGCGGAAAGCAGGTTCAGGAATGGGTTGGATTTGGCCCAAATGCCAAAGCGCTTCCTCGACACGCCGCTGTCTACGCTTCAACTCATCGTCGGTCGACAAGTAGGCTCTGACGACAACCGGGCCGGCGCTCCAACCGCCAGGCCCAGCTTCGACGACGACACCACGATGATAAGCGTAACGTGAAAATACCTCGGCGACCGCCTCAGCGATCTCAGCTTCCACCTCTACGCTGACTTCAAGCCATTCACCACTCACTTTATAGGCCAAGGAACTCCTTCACCTCGTCCATAAAATTCTGCTTCTTCTCCATCACCTCTTCGTCTTCCAATGTTTCCTCCAGCTCCCGAAAGAGACGCTTCTGTTCTCGCGAAAGCTTATCGGGCACAGCTACGCGCACCAAGACTAACTCGTCCCCTCGACCATTGCGCTGCACATGGGGTACACCTTGATTGCGCAGCCGCAACACGGTGTCATTCTGCGTACCGGGAGGAACGGATATCGTCTCCTCACCATCCAAAGTCGGCACGCTCACCTCAGCTCCCAGCGCCGCTTGTGCGACATTGACCCGGAGTTCAACGAGGATGTCATCGTTCCGCCGCCGGAAGATGGGATGCGGCTTTACATCCAAAACGATGTACAAATTACCTGGAGGACCACCACCTTCCCCCATCTCCCCTTCACCCGCCAGCCGTATCTTGGTCCCTTTGTCCACTCCCGAAGGGATGGAGACAGAGAGCTCCTTTTTGACACGAACGCGCTTATTTCCATTACAACGAGAGCAGGGCTCTTCAATTACCGTCCCCTCACCATGACAGGTTGGGCAGTCCGTAACACTGACGAAAGAGCCCAAGATGGAACGTTGCACCTGTCGTACTTGCCCGGCACCATTACAATCGGGACAACGTTTGGAAGAGGTGTCCTGCTTTGCTCCAGACCCTTCACACTGAGGACATGTTTCGTAGCGGGTGACATGAATATCTTTTTCACACCCGAAGACCGCTTCCTCGAAAGTCAAGGTCAAATCATAGCGTAGATCAGCGCCGCGCCTTGGCCCACGGTGTCGACCAGTGCGAAAGCCAAAGCTCTGTCCAAAGACCTCCTCGAAAATGTCGAAGGGATCCCGAAAGCCGAAATCGAACCCCGCGCGTCCACCATCGAGCCCAGCATGACCGAAGCGATCATAAGCCCTGCGCTTATCATCATCAGAGAGCACCTGATAGGCTTCGTTGATCTCCTTAAAACGCGATTCGGCGTTAGGAACCTCGCTGACATCGGGATGATATTTACGCGCCATCCGACGGTAGGCCTTCTTTATCTCTTGAGGGGTAGCTGAGCGATCAACCCCCAATACATCGTAATAGTCCCGCTTACTTGCCATCGCTCCCTCCTATGAGATACTCGAAGAAATAAATGCTTTGCTCTCTCACTTCCTGCTTCTCATAATCAAGCTTCACTAAACTCACCTTCTATAACGTCTTCCTCGCCAGATACATCTCCCTCTCCAGGCTCTTGCCCACTGGAAGGCGTAGGAGTGCCAGAGTCGTCGCTGTACATAGCGGCCCCCACTCGCTGTATTGCCTGGGAGAGTTCCTCGGTACGCTGGCGAATGACGCCCAAGTCATCCCCCCCCAGAGCTTTTTTGAGCTTATCGATCTTGGCTTCGGTCTCGGAACGCATGTCGGCATCTATTTCCTCTTGCTCCTTGAGTAGCTTCTCGGCGTTGTAAATGGCATTATCAGCCACATTACGCGCTTCCACCATCTCCCTTCTGAGCCGATCCTCCTCCCGATGCTGTTCAGCATCCTCTACCATCTGCTCTATCTCGTCATCGGAGAGACCACTGGAAGGAATGATTTCCATAGATTGCTCGCGCCCGGTAGCCTTGTCCTCGGCGGAGACGTTGAGAATGCCATTGGCATCAATGTCGAATGTAACCTCGATCTGGGGAATGCCACGCGGGGCCGGCGGGATGCCATCAAGGATGAACTTACCCAAGCTCTTGTTATCACTCGCCATCGGACGCTCGCCCTGCACCACGTGGATCTCAACTTGTGTCTGCCCATCGGCAGCCGTGGAGAAGACTTGACTCTTGCGTGTAGGGATAGTAGTGTTACGCTCAATCAGGGAAGTTGCCACGCCCCCCAATGTCTCGATGCTCAGCGTCAAAGGTGTCACGTCGAGCAAGAGGATGTCTTTGACCTCGCCGCCCAGGACGCCCCCCTGGATCGCTGCGCCCAAGGAGACCACCTCATCAGGGTTGACGCCCTTGTGAGGCTCTTTGCCGAAGAAATCAGCCACCAACTCCTGGATGGCCGGCATGCGCGTCTGTCCACCCACCAGGATAACTTCGTCAATATCGGAAGGATCTAACTTGGCATCGGAGAGGGCCTGCTCACAGGGGCCAAGCGTGCGCTGGATCAGATCCTCCGTCAAGTGCTCCAGCTTAGCCCGCGTGAGGCTCATCTGCAAGTGTTTGGGGCCAGATGAATCGGCGGTTATGAAGGGCAAATTGATCTCCGCTTCCATCACTGTGCTGAGCTCTACCTTGGCCTTCTCGGCAGCCTCCTTCAAGCGCTGGAGGGCTTGACGGTCCTGGCGCAAGTCGATGCCCTGCTCCTCCTTGAACCCATCGGCAACCCAGTCGATGATGCGGCGATCCCAATCATCACCGCCCAAAAAAGTGTCTCCACTGGTCGAGCGCACTTCGAATACCCCCTCACCGACATCAAGGATCGATATATCAAAAGTGCCACCGCCCAAATCGAAAACCGCAATGGTTTCATCCTTTTTCTTATCCAGCCCGTAAGCCAGTGAAGAGGCAGTCGGCTCGTTGATGATACGCAACACATCCAGCCCAGCGATCCGACCGGCGTCCTTCGTCGCTTGCCGCTGGCTATCGTTGAAGTAGGCGGGCACGGTGATAACTGCCTGAGTGACATCCTCGCCCAAGTAGGCCTCAGCGTCAGCGCGGATCTTCTGTAAAATCATGGCCGATATCTCTGGCGGGCTGTACTCTTGATCCCCCAACCAGACCCGGATGTCACCATTCGGAGCCTCCGCAACCTTGTAGGGGACCAGCTCCAGAGCGCGCTGCACCACAGGATCATCAAATTTGCGCCCCATAAAGCGCTTGATGGAAAAGATAGTATTTTCTGGATTTACAACAGCCTGGCGCTTGGCGACCTGGCCGACCATTCGCTCGTCTGTCTTGGGGTTGACCGCCACAACCGATGGGAACAAGCGTCCACCCTCCGCGCTGGGAATGACAGTGGGCTCGCCTCCCATCATCACCGAACAAACAGAGTTGGTCGTGCCTAGATCGATACCGATAATTTTGCCCATTGAAAATAACTCCTGTTGAATTCTGAGGCTCCCTGGGATTCCGCATTGCGAGACCCTAAAGGTTTCAGAAAACCTTTAGGGTCTTAGCGACTTACCGCGCAAAATCCTAAAGAGCAATTCCAAAAATCCCGGCAGGTGGAATGTCCTGCCCTAATGTTTTATGCGTCAGGTGATGTTTCTTGCTCCGAGGGCGCCTTTGCCACACGCACGAGCGCGGGTCGCAGCACACGCTCTCCTAACATGTAACCCCTTTGCACCTCACCGATGATTTGACCATCCTCGTAATCAGGCGTCTCCTCGTGAGTCACTGCCTCGTGGTAGAAGGGATCGAAGCTCTCCCCCTCCGTCTCAATGAGCTCCACGCCCTCGGATTCGAGCACTCCCTTGAACTTGCGCATGATCAAGAGAATACCATCGATCCAGGTCAACTGCTCCAAATCAGACGGCAGTGTCAAAGCGGCGCGCTCGAAATCGTCTACAATGGGCAACAGCTTGCGCAACAACTGCGCATTCGCCAACTCCCGCACCTTAACCCGTTCCACCTCTTGCCGCTTCTTGTAATTGGAAAGCTCTGCACGGGCCCGCTGCCAGCCGTCGAGATATTCGTCCGCTTTAGCCTGACTCTCCTCTAGCTCCTTCTCCAACTTCTCCAATGTATTTGCCTCTTCTACCAGCTCATCAACTGCTGATTTCTCTTCAAAATCGGCCTTTGTCTTTTCAGCCTGAGCTTCAACTTTTTCCTCTGTCATTTAGATCTCCTTACTCAAACTCAAAACACCTACGCTGAGTACATATCATACACTAACTCCGACAGAACTTCGGCGACGAAACGCACAGTGGAGATGGCCCGCCCGTAAAGCATGCGCGTAGGGCCAACGACGCCCAAAGCGCCGGTGGAAAAATCGGTCACGCCATAACGGGCCAGCACTAAGCTGCAAGCTTGCAACTTCTCCCAACGGCCCTCGCCACCGACAAGCACTCGGACGCTGCCGATGTCTGGGCTAAGGGCATCTTCCATCACGCTTCTGATGAAGCTTTGCTCCTCCAGCACCTGCACAATTTCTTGCGCCTTCTCACCCTCGGCAAATTCAGGCTGCTGTAGAACTTCACTCAATCCATCGCTGTATAACGGGCCAGCAGAGCGTCCATCGACGCGACGCATAATCTCTACCACAAGGTTAGCCACATCCGCCTCGAGGGGGGGAAGATCATCGATGCAACGCTCGATCTCATACGCCGCCAACCCGTTACACAACTGATTGATCCTATCACTGGCCTCATCAAGCGTCTGCTGATCAAGAGGCTCAGCCAAAGTCAACATACGCTGTTTGACCATGCCCCCGCGCAGGACTAGAACCAGCAACACAACCACTCCCTGTGTGGAGATGAGTTGTACGTGTTTGTATTGAGATTCCATAGCCTGGGGGGCAGTCACTACAGCCGCCCCACGGGCCGTTCGCGCCAAGATGGAAGCCGCCAAAGGCATCCACTGCTCGAAATTCTGACGCGCTTGGTGAAATTGATGGACAATGGTCAAGCGCTCCCTTACTGGAAGGTTTACCTCGCCCAACAACCGCTCGACAAAATAGCGATATCCCTCATGGGTCGGCACACGCCCGGCCGAGGTATGGGGGTGTGTGAGATAGCCCGTATCCTCCAGGTGGGAAAGCTCATTGCGCACAGTGGCCGAGCTCACCGACAGGCCATAATGCTCAACTAGAACACGGGAACTGACTGGTACAGCCTCCCGCACATACTCGCGCACCACCAATCCCAAAACCGTCTGTTGTCGAGGCGTCAACTCATTTCTCTCATCCATTCCACTCCCCCATAATTTTAGCACTCTCAATCCTAGAGTGCTAAACTGACTTTGCATCATACCACACGGGATAGAATCTGTCAAACGGGTCCCTTCATTTTTCACACAGGGATGTACAGAGAAGGCAGAGAGGCGCACAAAGAAAAGCTAAATGCATCAATCCGACGACGAATACTCTGACTCCAAACCTGAGGCTGTTTCCTCGCTGGCTTGTCGCTCCTGATCCTTGATAGAATCCTTTCCCTCGATCACAGAAGCTGTATCTTCAATTACACTCCACTCATCAATCTTCGTCCCTAGCGCCCTTAGGTGCTCGCGTACAACCTTTGGCGGCGCCAGTTCGATGAAAAGCTTGATGCCCAACAGCACCACAGCGGCGTCATCCAGTTGCCCCAAGCCTAAAGCCATATCAGGGAGGATGTCCAAGGGAAACAACACGTAGCCCAGCGCAGCTGGGGGAATCGCCTTCGTCCACAATGGTACACGCTGATCCAAAAATAACCGCCAAGCTAGCTGAACCTGACGCATTGCATCACGAAACCAAGCGAACCAAACGCTCGGATCTTTCTGGGAAATCGACTCCACGTTCGAATCATCTTTTCTATCCCTATTCATAAATTCATTCCCCTTTTATCTCGTACCACCCGGCGGCGCGGAAGCCGCATCTGCTAGATCAACCCAGCAGGCCAGGCTCCCAAGCCCAACGATTGAATTATAGCTTCCCAATATGAATACGCAACTTGGCCTTGCATGTTGCTCACCAATCGTTGTATAATAATTCCATGCGCTCACTCCAAAAATGTCTATTGGACACCGAGTGGTTACGATTGGAAACCATCTCCCAATTCTGGGACGTGGATCTAAAAAGCACACGCCCACGGGAAGCCGCTTCCGAATTGGCTGAGGCGATGGCGAAACCCGATGCAGTCACTCAAGCATGGGACGATCTCCCCGATGAACAGAAAGAAGCGCTAGAAGCACTCCTTGCAGCAGAGGGGCAGATGCCCCGACTCAGCTTCAGCCGCAACTGGGGTGAGACGCGCGCGATGGGGCCGGGCCGAATGGAACGGGTGAAGCCTTGGCGGGAACCGATCTCTCCTGCCGAAGGGCTCTGGTACAGAGGCTTTATTTTTCACGCTTTCGAAGAAGGTCCCGAAGGAATTTACGAAGTTGCCTTCATCCCCCCGGAGATCAAGGCAAATCTACCAGATCTCGCTCCGGCGCCGCCTACTATCAGCTTGGAGCCGACCGAACCGCCCCCGGCAACAAAGTCCCATGGCGACGCCTTCCTAGAGGATGCTTGCACCTTGCTGGCCTACCTCCAGAACGAGCGTGTGAAACCCAACCACAATGCCGACTGGCCCAAGCGTCACCACGAACACCTCCTCCAGCGCATGCACACCCCCGACGAGGAACGCTTGATGCTCCTGAAACACCTGGCCCATCAGGTGGGATGGCTACGCTTAAGCGATTCGCGCCGCTTGCGCCCCGACCCCGAACCGGTGACCTCGTGGCTCCAAAGCCCGACCAGAAAACAGCGCGCCTTGTTGATCAAAGCTTGGCGTGACGATCCCACATGGAACGACCTCTTCCATATCCCCACGCTCCGCCCCGAGGATACCGGCTCCTGGCACAACGACCCACTCCTGGCTCGAAAGGCCATTCTGCGTCACCTGGAAGCGACCTATCGCACACCATCCGAGCGCGATAACGCGCTTCCCTGGCACACCATCGAGGACTTCGTCGCCGCCATCAAGGAGATCGATCCCGACTTCCAGCGCCCCGATGGCGACTACACGAAATGGTATATCCGCGAGGCCTCCGGTGAGGCTTATCTCTCCGGCTTCGAGAACTGGGAGGCTATTGAAGGGAAACTCATCCACTATCTGCTCACGAAACCCCTGGCCTGGCTGGGAATAATTGAGCTCTCCGCTGGCTCACCCGCTCGCTTCCGTCTAACCCGAGCGGGAGCGGCATTCCTGGACTTGGCCGATGCGGCAAGCTCCTCCGGACCTTCACCACCGGCATCACTGACCCTGCGCCCGGATTTTACTGTGCTCGTGCCTCCTGGTCGACGGTACGAGCGCTTCCAGTTGGCCCGTGTCGCCGACTGGCTGCGCACCGGCGATCCCTTTGTCTACCGCATCACTCCGGGCTCGCTATCGAGCGCGCGCCAGCAAGGCATCTCGATAAAACGCATCCTCGAATTCCTGGAGGAGACCACAGAGGAGCCCATACCTGGCCCGATCGAAAAAGCACTGACCCGCTGGGACATCCACGGCAGTGAGATTCGACTGGAACAATCCATCCTGCTAAGAGTTACGAGCGAGGAACTGATGAGCGAGATTATGGCCTCGCCTCACATTCAGCGTCTAGTCCAGGAGAAGATCGGGCCGACTCGCGCATTGATACACGAACGGGATTGGCCACGCTTGGTCAAAGCGCTGAGCGCGATGGGGCTGCTATCGGAAACAGTCGGGCTGGAAGATTCCGTGCAGTGAATTACGCCGGCGAGCATTAAAGCAAAAGCTCCGTACCGCCTTTCACAAGCGGTACGGAGCTTCATTTTCCGCGCTATAGCCCCAAACGACTAACTCAGCTAGACCTCCATCACCACCGAGTTCACGATCGGATTGCGTCTGGTCTCGCGGTAGAGGAACTGGGAGAGCGCATGTTCGATCTTCTTCTCCACCTTATCAGGCAGAGTCCCCGGATCGGCAGAGGCAGCCGAGCGAACGACATCCCGCGCCCGTGAAAGCAGATCCTCCGCTTCGGGAGCGAAGACAAAGCCCCTGGTGATAAGACGCGGATGGCCCACAGGGCGCCCCTTCCGGCGCTCATAGCGCACAACGGCGGTCACGAAGCCGTTCTCACCCAACGTGTCCCGCTCATGCATAACACCTGGCCCGATCTCGCCGACGTGTGTCCCATCCACAAAGACGTAACCGCCGGGCACCCGCTCGCCGACATTCAGGTCACCATTCTCGAAATCCAAGACATAGCCATTTTCGACCACGGCGATATTCTCCTCCGGCACGCCTAGCGCCTGCGCGATTTTACCGTGTTGCTTGAGGTGACGCAGTTCGCCGTGAATCGGGACGAAGTAACGGGGACGGAGCATATTGATCAGCATCTTCTGCTCCTCTTGGCTGGCATGGCCCGAAACGTGCACTTCCGCGACGGGATCATAATAAACATCCGCTCCACGCTGGAAGAGACGGTTTATGACACCGTGAATCATCTCCTCGTTGCCCGGGATAGTGTGGGAGGAGAGCACCACGGTGTCCCCCTCATGAATGTGAAGCGAGTGATGCCGCCCGGTAGCCAAACGATTCAAAACCGCCATTGGCTCACCCTGCGCGCCGGTGGCCATGATGACGACCTTGCGAGGGGGCAAATGACTGATCTCATCCAGGCTCACCAGCGCATCATCGGGAATTTCGAGGTAGCCCAACCGACGCGCCATCTTGGTGTTCTCGACCATACTTCTACCGGCGACGGCGATCTTTCGACCATGCTGCATGGCCACATCCACCACCTGCTGAACACGGGAGATCAGAGAAGCGAATGTCGCCACAATCAAGCGTCCAGGCGCCTCCCGCATGATCTGATGGAAAGCATCATTCAGTACAGCCTCCGATGCAGTCTTGCCGGGCTGATCCGCATTGGTGCTATCGGAAAGCAAGGCCAACACGCCGCGCCCGCTGAACTCGGCCAGCTTAGCATAATCCGTCGGCCAGCCATCCACCGGGGTATGGTCGAACTTGAAATCACCGCTATGGACGATCAAGCCGGCCGGCGTGGTGATTCCCAACCCTACAGTGTCGGGGATGGAATGACAAACGTGATAGGGCTCAACAGTGAAAGGACCGATATCGAGCACATCATCAGCCTCGTACGTTTCCAGATTGGTCTTATCCAACATATTATCCTGCGCCAGCCTAACCTCAATCAAGCCCCTGGTCAACCGCGTGGCGTAAACCGGCACATTGAACTCCTTCAAAAAATGAGGCAACGCACCGATGTGATCCATGTGTCCGTGCGTGATGACGATCCCACGGATAAACTCCTTCTTATTGCGCAAGTATCCCCAATCGGGGATAATGTAGTCGATCCCCAACATATCCGACTCGGGGAACATCATTCCGGCATCGACAATCAGAATATTGCGACCATATTCTATGCTCATCATATTCTTGCCGACTTCCCCCAATCCGCCCAGGGGAACAATACGTAAGTTTGCAGACATATCAAATTCTCCTACTTCAATATAAAGCGCTTTTTAACAAAAAAGCACCTACCGACCTGCGCCTGTGGCTCGGCGGTGCGTTCATTCAATCTAACTCATCAGTATAACAAGCATAGCACAGGCCCGTAGCACTGTCAAGCTCAAGAGTCCCACTTAGGGAGAACTATTCTTTCTAAAATTGGCTCAGCTTGCCCCTAACCCCAACTCATAGTATCATTTAACCCAGATATGCCTCAACTACTATCCATACTGCTAGATACCAACTATGATTCCACATAAACTAAGTGTTCAGGATCAAAACGATCTGACAGCTTTCCTACGCGAACTGGTCCAAATCCCAAGTCCATCGACCCAGGAGGGGGCATTAGCAGCGCGCATCGCGCAAGAGATGACGCGCTTAGGCTTCCAAGATGTGCAAACCGACGCCATCGGCAATGTCAGCGGGCGAATCGGCCCCAAACATGGCCCAACCCTGATGCTCAACGGTCACATGGACACAGTACAAGTCTGCGAGCCCAAACACTGGAACCACGACCCCTTCGGGGCCGAAGTCGAGGGGGATCTACTCTATGGCCTCGGTGCATGCGACATGAAGGGCGGCTTGGCGGCTATGATATACGGGGCCAAACTCATGCACAATACCGGCTTCCCCCTAAACGGGAATATCGTAGTGGCCTGCGTGGTACAAGAGGAGCAATGTGAGGGAGTGGGCTCCCGTGTACTGATTGAAGAGGGGGGAATGCGCCCCGAATGGGTCATCCTGGGCGAGCCGACCGACCTCAAAGTCAGTCGTGGTCAGCGCGGGCGCTTGGAAATGCGCCTCACCTCCCATGGTCGCTCGGCCCATGCCGCTAATCCTCAACTGGGCGAAAATGCCATCTACATCGCTGCACGGCTGGTGTTCGGCCTGGAACTGCTGGCCGATCAGTTAGGACAGGATGACTTCCTGGGACACGGCACGCTGACCGTGACAGATATCTCATCCCGTGCAAGCAGCCGCAACGCGGTGCCAGATCGCTGTGAACTGATCATCGACCGACGACTAACTCTGGGAGAGAACGAGATCAAAGCCCTGGCCGAAGTACAGAGGACCATCGCCCGCGAAGGCGTAGACGCTGATGTGGAGGTGACGACCCATCAAATCTCCAGCTACACCGGCTACACCCAACAGATCCGCGAGTATTACCCAGCTTGGGTGATAGCCGAGGATCACCCGCTGGTGATCGCCACCGTGCGCGCCGCCCAGACACACCTGAAACAGCGCCCCCAGATAAGCTGTTGGAGCTTCTCGACCGAGGGCGTCTACACGGCGGGCGCGGCCGGCATCCCCACCGTGGGCTTCGGGCCGGGAAAAGACCTCCTAGCCCACACCCCCGACGAGCATGTGAGCTTGACCGACGTATACACCGCGACCCGCATCTACGCACAGTTGGCCGCGGACTTGCTGGGAAAAGGGCGCCCTGGATAATGAGCCCCTTGCATCTCAAGCCACAGATCGCCCAAGCGCTCAGGGAAGGCACGCCGGTGGTGGCCCTAGAATCGGCCCTCATCACTCACGGGTTTGCTCCCCCATCCAACCTGGAGATCGCCCGCCGGATGGAAGCGGCAGTGCGAGAGGAAAAGGCACTTCCGGCTACCATCGCCGTGGTGAAGGGCACCCCTCGCGTCGCTCTCTCCGACACAGAGCTGGCCCAGTTGGCCGCCGAGCACTCCGCCCGCAAGGTCAGCTTGCGCGATTTGCCCATCGTGACCGCGCAAGGGCTCAGCGGCGGCACGACCGTCGCCGCGACCATGCACCTGGCCCATCGCGCGGGCATCCCCGTCTTCGCCACCGGCGGGATCGGCGGAGTGCATCGCGACCATCCAGAGGACGTCTCGGCCGACCTGATCGCGCTGGCCTCCATTCCCATCGTCGTCGTATGCGCCGGTGCCAAGGCCATCCTCGACCTGCCGCGCACGCTGGAGTTTCTGGAGACGCATGGCGTGCCGGTACTCGGCTACGGGAGCGATGAATTTCCCGCCTTCTACAGCCGCCGTGCATCCCAAAGCCCCAGCCTGAAAGTGGACATGCGCGTCGACACACCGGCGGAAGTGGCTCGCATCGCGCGGGCGCGGACGGAGCTGGGGCTATCGACAGCCATCCTGGTCTGCGCCCCTGTCCCCAAGGAGGAACAGTTGCCAGTCGCCGAGGCGGAGGCCGCCATCGCCCAAGCAGTGGAAGAAGCCGACGCTGCTGGCGTGAGCGGCAAGGATCTGACCCCCTTCCTCCTCAGCCGCCTGGTCGAGTTGACCGAGGGGCGAGCGCAACGGGCCAACGAAGCGCTGCTGCTCAACAATGCTCGCATAGCTGCCCGCATCGCCCGCCAGATCGCTCACTTTTCCCCCTCACCCCAACCCTCTCCCCCAGGGGAGAGGGGGCCAACCCGCATCACCCGCGAGGGCACCGACATCTCCCCCTCACCCTAGCCCTCTCCCCCAGGGGAGAGGGAACCGGCCCGCATCGCCCATTTGCAACTTGCAACCTGCAACCTAAAACCTGCAACTTTTTCTATGCGCATTCGCTACCTCAGCTTGACCAACTTCCGCAACTACACCCGCCTGGAGCTGACTTTGCCCGAACGCCCCTTACTCATCCACGGGGCGAACGCACAGGGCAAGACCAGCCTCCTGGAAGCGATCTACCTCCTCGCTACCGGGTCATCACCTATCGCATCGTCAGACCGCCAGCTCATCAAGTGGCAAGCGGAAGAGGACGGGCTGCCCTATGCCCGCGTGTGGGCCGAGATTGAACGCCGCGACCGCATCATCGAGCTCGAAGTCGTGCTGGAAAAACACACGCTGAACAATGGCAACAAACGGCTCCAGAAGACCATCCGCATCGACCGCAACCGTAAAAGCCGCTCCGACTTGACCAACCGACTGAACGTGGTGCTCTTCATGCCTCAAAACGTGGATTTGGTCGCCGGCTCACCCTCCGGTCGCCGCCGCTACCTCGACGATACCCTCTGCCAGGTGGACGAACGCTACTCTGCAGCGCTGGATCGCTACACCAAGGCGCTGCGGCAGCGCAACGCCGCCCTGCGTCATCTGCGCGACGAGCGAGGCGACCCGGCCCAACTGGCCCCTTTCGAAGATGTATTGGCCCGCGACGGAGTCGTCATCGCCGACACGCGCCGCGCACTGCTGGAGACCCTCTCGCAGCGTGCCCATCACATCCACCAAGAACTCACCGGCGGCACGGAATGGCTGAAGCTAGAATATCAGCCCAACTTCGACCCGGCCGCCCCCCCTGTACTGCGCTACCAGATGGGGATGGAATTATCGAAGCACCACGCTCCCTTGCCCCAGGAGATCGGCTTCGAGGAGCTGGTGGAGGCTTACCGGCGGGCGCTGCTGGAAAGGCGGGAAGAGGAAATCGCACGCGGCGTGACAGTCTTCGGCCCCCATCGCGACGACGTACTGTTCATCGCCGGTAGCCCCGTCCAAGGCACGCACGAAGTCGAACTGGGCTCCTACGGATCGCGGGGCCAACAGCGCACGGCTGTGCTGGCGCTCAAACTGGCGGAACTGGATTGGATGAAGCAGCAGACCAAAGAGACGCCCGTGCTGCTCTTCGACGAAGTACTGGCCGAACTGGACAAAGCCCGTCGCGGATACCTCCTGGAGCGTGTAGACGGCGTCGAGCAAGCGCTGCTCACAGCCACCGATCCGGAGATGTTCAGCCACAAGTTCCTGGAACAAGCAG
>CAZDYW010000023.1:0-15973 GCA_964509655.1 uncultured Anaerolineales bacterium | reverse complement strand
CGAGGAAAGCACCATTTATATGACGGTCGTGGGAAGGCCCCGATGAGCGAGCGTAATGCACGCTTCACACCATAATAAGGGGTAACCAATGAATCAAAAGATCGCTTTCGTACTAATGACTGGCCCAGAGACGCCTTGTCGAATGATTCACGCCTTCATCTGGGCGCTGGACATTACTAAACGCGGCGGAGAGGCTAAAATCATCTTCGAGGGCGAGTCGCCACGTTGGTTACTGGAACTGCCCGACCCGGAGCACGGGCGGCACAAGCTTTATCGTAAGGTCAAGGAGGACGGGCTCATCGACGGTGTGTGCAAAGCCTGCGCCATCCAGGCCCAAGCGCTTGAGGCGGCTGCGGAGGAGGAACTACGCTTGATTTACGACGCCTCTGGTCACGTCAGTCTGGCTCCATATATGGAAGCTGGCTATCAGATCGTGATGCCCTGAATCTTGCGGAGCGTGGCTGAATCTTCAGCCGCGCTCCATTGTTCTCAGAGTTTGAAAAGGAGATATTTTATGGGAGAGCGCATCATCGTTCGTCAGGACAGCGACTTTATCACCGAGATTCTAGCCCTCGATCCACATGACCCCGATGCTGAAGATTTTGAGGTCGTAGAGCAGGTCCATCAGTTGACCCCCTATGGCATGCTGATGGCAAGCCTTGCCTCTTGTACGGGCATTGTGCTGCACACTTACGCACAGTACCACAATGTCGCGCTGGAAGAGGTGGAACTGCGCTTGAATTATGACCGCATCTTCGCCGATGATTGCGAGGAGTGCGAACACATCCGCGAGTACACCGAGCAAATCGAAGAGGAAATCGAGTTAATCGGCGACTTGACGCAAAAAGAGAAGGAGAGGCTCTACCGCGTCTCACTCCAATGTCCAATCCACAAGATCATCAACCACGGCGCGGATGTGAAGTCATACTTGGCGGAGGACTGAGGGAGAGGAAATGAAAACGCATAAACTGGGATATAGCGAGCTACAATTGACCTCGATTGGATTAGGCACCTGGGCCATCGGCGGAGGAGGATGGGACCACGGCTGGGGGCCACAGGATGACACCCAATCCATCAACACCATCCACCGCGCCCTCGATCTGGGCATCAACTGGGTCGACACCGCCGCGGTCTACGGCCTGGGCCACTCGGAGGAGATAGTCGGGCGGGCAGTCGCGGATCGACGGGACGAAGTCATTATCGCCACCAAATGCGGCCTGGTCTGGGACGAAGGCAGCGCCACGCCCTATGGGCGCCTGACGGCGGAAAGCGTGCGCCGCGAGGCGGAGAACAGCCTGCGCCGCCTCGACGTGGATGTGATCGACCTCTACCAGATCCATTGGCCCGATCCCGATGAGCAGATTGAGGAGGCCTGGGCAACCATCGCCGAGCTTATCGAGGAAGGCAAGGTGCGTTACGGCGGCGTCTCCAACTTCAGCGTGGAGCAGCTAAAACGCATCCAGCCGATTCACCCCGTGGCGTCATTGCAGCCGCCATACAATATGTTGCGGCGCGAGATCGAAGAAGATCTGCTGCCCTATTGCGCAGCCCACGACATCGGCGTGATCGCTTACAGCCCGATGCAGTCGGGGCTACTGACGGGCAAATACACCAAGGAGCGCATCGCAGACTTGCCCGAGGAGGACTGGCGCAAACACAGTTCCCACTTTCAGGAGCCCGCGCTGAGCGCAAGCTTGGAGGTCGTGGAAGGGCTGCACCCCATCGCCGAACGTCTCGGCGGCACGGTGGCACAACTTGCCATTGCCTGGGTCTTACAGCACCCGGAGGTGACAGCGGCTATCGTCGGCGCCCGCAAGCCTCACCAGATCGAGGAAACGGTCCAAGCCGCCGGATGGGACCTCTCGGACAAGGATATGGCAGAAATCGAGGCCCTACTGGCGAAACGGGAACAGGCTTTACAAGAAACCACATCATGAATGAGAAAATCGCTATAGGAAAGGAAGCACCAGACTTCGAGTTGACCGATGTTGAAGGGCGCACGGTGCGTCTCTCCGACTATCGCGGTCAGAAGAACGTCATCCTCGACTTCACGCGTGGCTTCCTCTGACCATATTGCCGCGCCCATCTCGCGCAGTTGCGCGAGGAGTATGATCGATTCCTGGCACGTGATACTGTAGTCTTCGTCATCGGCCCCGAAGGCCCGCGCCGCTTCAAGAAGGTCTGGGAGGAAGAGCAATACCCTTTCATTGGATTCCCAGATTACAAACACCAAGTGGCCGACCTGTACGGGCAGAAGGTAAAGTTGCTCAAACTGGGACGGATGCCAGCCATCATCATCGTGGATAAACAGGGCTTGATACGCCACGTCCACTTCGGCGACGATATGGCCGACATTCCCGAAAATGAAGACTTGCTGGCAGTTCTAGAGGAGTAAAGCATGAGCAAGTTGAAAGAGATGAAAACGCCTATTTTCTGGGCTGAAGGACACCCCGGCCCCCTGAAAGCCGAAGGGTGGAAGATTGAGATAGATGGATTAGTCCAAAAGCCGAAAACTTTGACCTACAAGGAGATTCTCGGCTTTCCGAAGGCCATCGCCGATGCGAGGATGACATCGGTCTCTGGGTTCAGCGTGCGCGGCGAGTGGGGCGGCGTGCGTATCAGCGAAGTCATACGCCTGGTCGAGCCCAAGCCAGAAGCATCACACGTCCAATTTGTCTCCTACCGCGCGATCTACACCACCTGCATTCCACTGGAGGAAGCGCGAAAGGAGCGCACCCTACTGGCCTACGAGTTCGATGGTGAGCCGCTAGAATCGGACTATGGCGGCCCAGTGCGCATTTTCTGTCCCTACCTCTGGGGATACAAATCGGCCAAGAGCGTGATAAGGCTTCGCTTCGTAGATCGCTCGATCCCTGGCTACTGGGAAGTGCGCGGTTATCCCGATACTGCCCAGATAAAGCCCCGACGTGTGCTCGATGTCAACAGCGGTAGGTGGCGACGTATCTCCGGCGGGGAGGTCACCGAGTTCATAGACTAGGGGGACCAAACCCCATGCCCCCATCTTGAAAAGACCCTAAAGGTTTCAACCACCTTTGGGGTCTTGCTCCTGAAAAGTCACTCCGTTTTGACCGCTATGCGAGAAGGCAACATCGTTCATCTCTCATCAAGTAGGGAGGTAACCTATGCCTAAAATCATCTCCGTTCATTCATTCCGCGGTGGTACTGGCAAGTCCAACATAACCGCCAATGTAGCCACCATCTTCGCGCAACAGGGCCGCCGGGTGGGTATCATTGATACCGACATCCAATCGCCCGGCATCCACGTCCTCTTTGGGCTGAACGAGGAAAAGATGGACCGGGCGCTCAACGACTACCTTTGGGGGCGGTGTGCCGTGGAGGAGACGGCCTATGATGTAGGCGGGCTTTTAGAAGTCGGCGCCGGTAAGGTAGCCGTGATGGGAGGCGGCATTCACCTCATTCCATCCAGCATCAAAGCGGGCGAGATCACCCGCGTGTTGCGCGAGGGATATGATGTAGGCCTCCTAAACAATGGATTCCGGGAACTGATCCAGCGGCTGACTCTGGATTACCTCTTCATCGACACACACCCTGGCCTCAATGAGGAGACACTGCTCTCCATCGCCATCTCAGATGTCTTGATGATTATCCTCCGACCAGATCAGCAAGACTACCAAGGCACGGCGGTGACAGTGGATGTGGCACGCAAATTGCAAATTCCGCGCATGTTTCTGGTGGTCAACAAAGTGCTCAAATCTTTCGATTTCAACAGCGTAAAGAGGGAAGCTGAGGAATCCTACAACTGCGAAGTGGCCAATGTGCTGCCCCTGTCCGAGGACATGATACGCTTGGCAAGCAACGGTGTCTTCTGCTTACATTATCCCAACCATCCCTTCACTAAGCGCCTTATCACTATTGCCGAAAAAATATTGGAGGCAACGGAGTGATATGAAACTAAATGTCAAGTTCTTCCTATCCATCGTGAGCGTGCTGGTGATCATAGTGATCGCTGTAACTTTCATCAACACTCGCGGTGCTATCCAAGCTATGCTGAGTCAGATGGAGAAGGATGGCATCGCCATCGCCCAATTGCTGGCCCACAGCAGCGATTTCGCCATGCGAGTGCCCGATCAGATGGAAGAAGTCGTCGGCGACCAGATGGTAGTAGAGGCACGCATCGCGGCCCACCTGGTAGCAGTCGCCGAGCAGCAAGCGGGACTCTCAGAGGCAGAAGTTAACAACATCCTGCTTGACATCACCGAAAACACAGTGCTCGATGAATTCTGGATCACGGACGAGACAGGCCACGCCTACTTGCACACGTCGCCGGGGATCGATTTCACATTCGACCCTGACCCTGAAGAGCAACCCCAGGCCCATGTCTTCTATCCACTGCTCGAACAGGAAAATGGCGTAGTAATCCAAGATGCACGTAAGCGGGAAGTGGATGACAGAACATTCAAATATGTCGGCGTCTCCGGGATAGACAAGCCACGCATCGTTCAAGTGGGTTATGAGTTGACCTTCCTCAACAAGCTCAGCCGCGACATGAATGTCCAAAAGTTAGTAGATGAACTGACAGGCCACGGTAACGTGGCCGCCATTCGCATATGGAGCGCCGAAAGGGAGACGCTCGCCGATAGCACACATCCCGCCCAGGGCATCGGGGAGATGCTGGATATGGAAGATGTCAAACTGATGGACGGAGCTATCCGGTCCAAGAAGGTAAACTCAGAGTTACGAGACGACATCTTCCGGGTAGCGGTACCCATGTTGAACGAGGAGGAAAAAGTGAAGCAAGTGGCACTCTTTTACCTGCTAACCGATAGCGTACAGGCAGCCGTCCGCACCGGTATTGTGCGCAGCATCCTCCTCTCATTAGCCGTGATAGCTGCTGGGGCTGGCCTTTCCTTCTTTCTCAGTCAAAGCATCACGAGGCCAGTGCGCAAGCTAGTCGGTGCCGCACAAGCGGTTGAGCAAGGAGAAAAATTTGAGCCAGAGCGCATCGCTGACATAACCAAGTCCAAGGACGAGTTGGCGCACTTGGCACGCGTCTTCGGGCAGATGGTCACCAAGGTCCAAGCCCGTGAGAAACGTCTGAAGCGACAGGTGGAGGAACTGCGCATCGAGATCGACGAGGTGAAGAAAGCCAAACAGGTAAAAGAGATCACAGAAACAGACTATTTCCAACATCTACGCGAGCGCGCACAGAAGATACGGGATAAAAACTCTACCCCGGACAGAGCCGGAACCAAAAGTTAACCACAGATCGCACTGATTTTTTCTCTCTCTCCATCCGTGTAATACGTGAAATCTGTGGCTCAATCCTTGCTTTTTGTACAAAAAGTTGATCGGTAAGGTATTAAAGCAAAACTCATATAACTTGACGAAAATAGTCTTTTCCGTTACAATCGCAGCGCGTTTTTTGAATTGAAATACAAATTCCTACCCCGGACAGAGCCGGAACCAGAAGTTAACCACGGATTCCACTGATTTTCACAGACTCTCTCCATCGTGTATCCGTGAAATCTGTGGCTCAATTCTTGCTTTTTGTACAAGGATTTGATCGGCAAGGTATTAACAAAGCTTTGCATCGCGGTGGACGACTCCGTCCGCCGCTTTAAATGTAGGAACCAGAATTTTTCATCGGACATGCCATGTTTGAAAGTCTGACTGACAAGCTACAAAATATCTTCCGGAAACTGGGCAAGCGGGGCATCTTGCGTGAGGATGATGTAGATCAAGTGCTGCGAGAGATCCGCCTCGCACTCCTGGAAGCGGATGTAAACTATAAAGTCGTCAAAGATTTCAACGCTCGCGTGCGGGAACGGGCCGTGGGTATCGAAGTATCCCAAAGCCTCAGCCCAGCTCAACAGGTTATCAAGATCGTCCACGAAGAGCTGATCGATACACTGGGTAAGCCAGGACGGCTAGAACTCCAGGGGAAAGCGCCGTATGTGATCATGCTGGTCGGGCTACAGGGCTCTGGTAAAACTACGACGGTGGCCAAGCTATCCCGCCACCTCAAGCAGAAGGGACATTTGCCACTGATGGTTGCCGGAGACACATATAGGCCAGCGGCCGGCAAACAGCTAGAGATATTGGGGCGTCAACTGGAGCTCCCGGTCCACAGCGAAGAACACCGTGCCTCGCCCCCCCAAATTTGCAGCAACGGGGTCCGTGAGGCGCGCCAAAGCGGGCGCGATGTGGTCGTTTTGGATACCGCTGGCCGGCTTCAGATCGACGACGAGATGATGTCCGAACTGGAAGCAGTCAAGCGAACGACAAAACCCATTGAGACGCTCCTGGTCGCCGACGCGATGACGGGCCAACAGGCAGTCAACGTCGCCGAGGGATTCCACAAACGCATTGGATTAACTGGCCTGATTTTGACAAAAGTAGATGGAGACGCCAGAGGTGGCGCGGCCATCAGCATGCGAGCCGTCACTGGTGTGCCGATCAAGTTCCTGGGCACTGGTGAGAAAACTGACGCGCTGGAAAGGTTCCATCCCGACCGACTGGCCTCTCGCATTTTGGGGATGGGGGATGTACTGACACTTATCGAACGGGCGGAAGCAGCCTTTGACGAAGAGCAGGCCAAGCAGATGGAACGCAAGATACGCGAGGCCAGCTTCGATCTGGAGGACTTCCTGGAGCAACTGCAACAGGTCAAACAAATGGGGCCGCTGAACCAGCTACTCGATATGGTACCGGGAATAAGGGATTTAGCGCAGCAGGTATCGCCAGAGGCCACCGATAAGCAGTTCAAGCAAATCGAGGCGATCATTCTTTCGATGACACCGGAGGAAAGACGCAACCCTCGTATCATCAAAGGGAGTCGCAAGAAGCGCATCGCCTATGGCAGCGGAACGACAGTGCAAGAGGTAAACGCGTTACTCAGCCAATTCCGCCAGATGCAGAAAGTGATGAAGCAACTAGGCAAGGGACAAAAAGGCATGCAGCAGTTGATGCGCATGTTTGGATAAGGCGGAACAGTTCTTAACACTAAATATCACAAAATAGGAGAAGTATGGTCAAAATTCGACTACGTCGTGTAGGCACCAAGAAGCAAGCTAGTTTTCGTGTTGTTATCGCCGACTCAAGGGCACCCCGTGACGGGCGGTTCATCGAGAAAATTGGCTTTTACAACCCACGCACTGAGCCAGAGACTCTGCGGATCGACGAAGCACGCGCATTGTACTGGCTGCAAGTAGGCGCACAACCCACCGAATCGGTAACGCGCTTATTGACGACCAATGGCACATTAGCTCGCTTCGAGCGGCTGCGGCAAGGCGAAGAACTAGAGGCACTCGTCGCCGAAGCAGAGGCGGAAGAAGAAGCAGCCGAGGGAGAGGATGTAGAGGTCGAAGAAGCACAGCCGATAGAAGAAGAGACTGAGGCCGAAGCCGAAGCCGAAGCCGAGGAAACGGCTGAAGAAACAGAAGCTGAAGAAGCAACTGAAGAAACGGTCGAAGAAGAGGAAGAACAGGAAGAAACGACAGAGCCTTCCGAGGATGAAGCGGAAGAAGAGCCCCAAGCTGATCAAGCTGAGTAAGCCGAGCAAATAAAGACTTCCGGATCATAACAGTCTTATCGCAGTGGGAACTTGCTCCTTTACTGCGCCGTCATATCGTATTTATCATCTGCTTCAATTACTAACAGGGAGGAGGGAGCAATGGCTTCTTCAATGAAAGAACTGGTGGAATTCATCGCCAAATCGCTGGTGGATGACCCAACGCAAGTGCATGTCTCCGAGATTGAAGGGGAAAACGCGGTGATTCTGGAACTAAGAGTGGGCCCGGAGGATATGGGCCGCGTTATTGGTAAAGGAGGACGCACCGCGAATGCTATGCGTCGGCTCATCCGCGTCCTGGCCGCCAAAGAAGGGAAGCGGGCTAATCTCGAAATCGTCTAAAACTATCGCCGGTGGAGACACCGGCGATAAACAGGCATAGCCTTTGCTGAGCATGCCATCCACATATAGCAACATGTAGGCGCATTTTTTGCGCAATTGGAGTAGCTAACCCAGTGCTCATTGAGCAACAAACTTCTGCCGGGAGCTTTCTAAAACCTAAAAAGCGACCCCAGAATCGAGAATCAAATAACACTCACCCCTTGTTGCCGAAACGTGAGCATATTGGAAAACGGTTGAACTCTTATGCCCAAGAATCCCACTGAACAAAAGAATAGTAGTCAAGGGGGCTCAGGGGAAGAACATGCACCTGAGCCTTCCTTTGTAGTAGTCGGGAGAGTGCGCCGACCACATGGTATCCGCGGTGAAATCCGCGTCGAAATCCTGACGGATTACCCCGAAAGACTTAATCAACATACCCATTTCTACCTCGCTCCGCCTCAAAGACCTGAAAAGGTACAAAAATACCCCATTGAGAGTATCCGTCCTCACAAAGACATTTTGTTACTAAAACTAGGCGGCTGTGACGAGCGCAACGCCGCCGAAGAACTGCGTGATATGATCGTCCAGGTACCGTTCGAAGAAGCCGTGCCTCTGGAAGAGGATGAATATTACCACTTTCAGCTCATCGACATGGAGGTAGAAACGGATACTGGCGAGTGGCTGGGTCGCGTGGTGGAGGTTCTGGATACAGGGACCCATGATGTTTATATCGTGCACGGGCCACGCGGAGAAGTGCTACTGCCTGGAGTAGAAGATGTAGTGCTTGAACTCGACCTGGAAGCACAATTGATGACCGTGCACATAATGCCTGGACTATTGAAGGATTAAGGGCCAATCCTGGAAGGATTTGAAAGATGAACGACCTACACTATTGGATTGGGTTCAACAAAGTACGAGGCATCGGGCCGCTACGGCTGCGGGCTTTGCTCGATCATTTCGGCGACATAGAGCGAGCGTGGTACGCGCCGGAGAGTGAGCTACGCGCCATAGGGCTGGACAGCCGCTCGCGGCGAAATCTGCTGAAAGCTCGAAGTAACTGGGATCTGGACCAGGAACTGGAGCGAATTGAGGCCACAGGAGCCAATGTGCTCACCTGGGACAATCCCAACTACCCGAACCTCCTTCTAGAGACGGCCGCCCCGCCGCCGGTACTCTACATCAAGGGCGAATTGCGGGAAAGTGACGCCTGGGCCGTGGCCGTGGTCGGCACACGGCGCGCTTCATCCTATGGCAGGGAGGTGACCCGCCAACTGGCCGATGCGCTGGCCCGAAATGGCATCACCATCGTAAGCGGCATGGCACGCGGGATCGACTCTGTGGCCCACCAGGCCGCTTTGGAAGCAGGAGGACGCACTATCGCCGTGTTCGGCTGTGGTATCGATCACATCTACCCGCCGGAACATCGCAAGCTAGCACAGCAGATCATGGAACACGGCGCATTGGTGAGTGACTACCCAATAGGGACACCTCCGGAAGGGAAGAACTTCCCTCCGCGCAACCGCATTATCAGCGGGCTGTCGCTGGGGGTGCTCGTCACTAACGCTGGCAAACGCAGTGGTGCTTTGATCACAGCCGATTATGCCGCCGAGCAGGGAAGAGATGTGTTCGCCGTACCAGGAAGCATTTTGACAAAGGGCAGCGTCGGCGCCAATGATCTAATCCAAGATGGAGCCAAACTGGTAGCGAAGCCAGAGGACATCCTGGAGGAGTTGAACTTGACGATGGTAGCCGAACAAACAGAGGCGCGTCAAGTACTCCCGACAGACGCCAAGGAAGCTTCACTTCTCGATCATTTATCTAGTGAGCCTACACATGTGGACGAGATCCGCCAACAGGTGGGACTGCCCATCGCACAAGTAACTAGCACACTGGCGATGATGGAGTTGAAGGGTATGGTGCGCCAAGTGGGTGGAATGAAATACGTTATGGCCCGTGAGTCTGGAGTAGAGTATATAGTTGATTAGATGGAGAGTATAGAATTGAGAATGGAGAATATAGAATGAATTTCTATGCACTGATTATGGCCGGGGGTACTGGCACACGATTATGGCCCGTTAGCCGCCGCGATCGGCCCAAGCAATCGCTCAAATTATTTGGCGAACGCACGATGTTCGAGCATGCAGTGGACCGCATCGCGCCGATCTTCCAGCCGGAGGAAATCTTCGTGGTCGCCGGCGATGAGCACGTACCGGATTTATCATCACAAGCGCCAGAGTTACCTCTTGACAACTTCATCGTCGAGCCACAAGGGCGCGGTACCGCTCCCTGTATCGGGCTGGGAGCGATCCACTTGGAAAAGCGAGATCCAGAAGCAGTAATGGTGGTGCTTACGGCTGATCATTACATCGCCGATGTCGAACGCTTCCGCGAAACGCTTAGCGCTGCGGCAAAAGTCGCAGAGGAAGGTCCACTAGTCACACTGGGGATCACACCATCATCGCCCTCGACCGGCTACGGTTACATCCAACAGGGCGAGAGTATGAGCACAGTGGACAGCTTCGATGTCTTCCGAGTCAAAAAATTCACCGAGAAGCCCAGTGCGGAGACCGCGCTTCATATGATGGAAAGCGGCGAGTACACCTGGAACAGTGGGATGTTCATCTGGCGCGTCGACCGAATTATGGACGAGTTCCAGAAGCAAATGCCCGATCTCTACGTCTGGCTGGCGGAAATCGAAGCTACACTGGGAAGTGAAGGGTATGAACCCACACTTCGCCGCGTCTGGCCTCAGGTCGTCAAACAAGCGATTGACTATGGCGTGATGGAAGGGGCAGATAATGTAGCGGTCATTCCAGTGGACATCGGATGGTCGGACGTGGGCAGTTGGGGCAGTCTAGCGGAGTTATTGCCCACTGACGAGTCTGGAAACGTAATTGTGGGTCCACACCTGGGCCTAGAGACGCGGGATACACTCATCTTCGGCAACGGCGAGAACCGCCTCATCGCCACCGTAGGGGTAGAAGGGATGGTAATCGTGGATACTGATGATGCGCTGCTCGTCTGCCCAATGGAGCGCGAGCAAGAGGTGCGCGAATTGGTGAGGAAATTGGAGAATCAGGACAAAGTCGATTACCTGTAATGGAGTTGTAAATAGTACTGGAGACTGCTGGGACTAAAGATGGGGGAGTATGAAAGCGTATTGCGTCAAGTGCAAAGCTAAACGGGAGATGAAAGATCCGCGGCCAGTGTTTACCAATCGGGGGACGCCAGCTACAAAGGGAATATGCCCGGTTTGTGGCACTAAGCTATTCCGTATGGGAAGCACACCCGCACACGAGGGGCTCGATCCAAACGAGCATATGGTTAGGTCGAAAGCGCGAGCCGAGCGGGAAAAACAACCCGGCTTGGTCATAGTGGAGTCCCCGGCCAAGGCGCGCACCGTGGGCCGCTTCCTGGGGAAAAAATATAACGTGCGGGCATCGGTGGGCCACATTCGCGACCTTCCCTCCAACCGGATGGGCGTAGATATTGAGAACAACTTCGCACCTCATTACATTGTACCATCCAAGCGCAAGGACATCGTACGAGACTTGAAGAAAGCCGTTCGGAATTCGTCCAAAATCTACCTGGCGACCGACCCAGACCGAGAGGGAGAGGCCATCTCATGGCACCTGCTGCAAGCGCTCGACGCGGCCATTCGCTGGCGACCGGTACATCGCGTCGAATTCCACGAGATCACGAAGGATGCCATCGAGCACGCCTTCAACCACCCACGGGAAATCGACATGCAGCGTGTGGACGCCCAGCAGGCAAGGCGCATCCTCGACCGCCTCGTAGGCTACACACTCAGTCCGCTGCTGCGCGACAAGCTAGGCCGACGCGGACTCTCTGCCGGGCGGGTGCAATCAGTGACCGTGCGGCTCTTAGTCGAGCGGGAGCGCGAGATCGAGGCATTCGTACCCCTAGAATACTGGTCTCTGGAAGCAGAGTTAGCTAAACAAAAGCCAGAACAGGATCAACCACCAAGCTTCATTGCCAATCTGCACCGCATTCGCGATGAAGAAGTCGAACTCCACAGCGAGCTCGAGGTGCAGACCGTAATAGAAGAGCTGAAAGATTCCACCTACACGGTGACGAACGTGAAGGAAGGGCAACGCCGGCGCAGGCCCAATGCCCCATTCACCACCAGCACGATGCAACAACAAGCATCATATAAACTAGGGTACACTGCCAAGCGCACTATGGCGGTGGCTCAGCAGTTGTATGAGGGCATAGACCTAGGAGATGGGCCGGTCGGGCTGATCACCTATATGCGCACCGACAGCACCAACGTGGCCGAGCAAGCCCAGGCGGAAGCGAGGGAATATGTGGTGGAAGAGTACGGCGAGGAATACGTGCCGCCCGAACCGCCGCAGTATAAGACGAAGGCCAAGGCAGCCCAAGAAGCGCACGAAGCGATTCGCCCAACCAGCGTCTTCCGCACGCCGACAATACTCAAGAAGCACCTCAACAAGAGTCAATATCGGCTATACGAATTGATCTGGCAGCGCTTCGTCGCCAGCCAGATGGCGCGGGCGGTCTACGACACCATTGCGGCGGAGATTCTAGCCGGGCCAGCTAAGATGGAAGAAAGGCAATATCTCTTTCGCGCCAGCGGATCCACGCTGCGTTTTCCCGGCTTCTTGGCCGTATACGAAGAGGAAAAAGATGAGGATGAGGTGGAAGAAGAGGAACGCAAACGGGAGGAAATCCCATCATTGGCCGTGGATGAAGTGCTCGATCTAGTAGAGCTGCTGCCGGATCAGCATTTCACCAAAGCCCCACCACGCTACTCCGAAGCAAGCCTGGTGCGCGATTTGGAGGCTTATGGCATCGGAAGGCCCAGCACCTACGCGCCCACCCTATCGACGATACAACAGCGCGGATATGTCGAGCGACGTGGGAAGCGGCTCTATGCCACCGAGATTGGCATGATCGTCAACGATCTACTCGTCAAATACTTCCCGGAGTATATCGATGTGGATTTCACCGCCCAGATGGAGGATGACTTAGACCTGATCGCCAGCGGTGAGCGAGACTGGGTGCCCATTCTGCGCAATTTCTACTCCCCTTTCGCCGATACGCTCAATCAAGCGCAGGAAAAAATGCCAGAAGTTGAGATAAACAATCAACCGACAGGTGAAGATTGCCCGGAATGTGGACACCCCCTCGTCTACCGCTACGGGAGATATGGTAAGTTCATCGGGTGCAGCAACTTCCCCGAATGTCACTTCAGCAAGCCAATCCTGGTTAAGACTGGAGCGAAATGTCCAGAGTGTGGCGGCGACTTGGTGGAAAAAAAGACCCGTCGTGGACGTACGTTCTACGGCTGTTCCAACTATGATGCAGACGATCCCGATTCCTGCGAGTTCGCGGTCTGGAAACGCCCCTTGCCACAAACCTGTCCCCAGTGCGGCGGGCTGCTGACTATAGTGCGACAGGGATGGGCTAAATGTACAAGCTGTGATGAAGAATTTGAGATCACAGACTTGCCAGAAGAACCAGAAGAGACCGAAGAGACCTAAATTTATTTGCCCTAGAGAGTGTTTTGTGATAAAGTAGTTGTGCACCGATGACGCTCATGGTACAATAATCGCGGCAAAGCTCAACATATTAGTGGCCAGGGGGTAAAAATGGACACAATCTTGGAATTCGTTCAGCAACGTAAGACCTTGGCAGCATTGATTGGAGGAAGCTTACTAGGTCTGCTTTTGGGTTTAGCCATCGGATGGTGGTGGTGGCCAGTGGAATGGGGCAGTTCCACTCCCGCTAATCTGCGCTCTGACTTTCAGGATGAGTATATCCTTTGGGTTGCAGAGCAATATGCGGAGGATGGAGACCTAGAGCAAGCACACCGTAGATTAGGCGCGGAATTCTGGAAAAAAGGCCAGCTTGCGGATACAATGCAAGAGCTAAAACAAGAGCAAAGCGGCCAAGAGGTCGTGTATGTGGAACAATTAGCCCAAGCATTGGAAGCTGCACCCGCTCCCGAAACAGAAGCTGAGGCAGAAACGGAGGAAGCCGAAGGTGGCGGCGTCTTCCGGTCAATATCCCTGGTCTGTGGTGTGGGATTGCTTGTCTTGGCTGTGGTAATAGGGGGATTCCTTCTCATTCAACGCCTGCGCGGGGAGCCATCGGCGTCCGAAGAAAAGGCTTACAAACCAACGCCCCCTGTGATTGAGCAGTCTCCACCTACCAAGAAGGTAACCGCTTGGCAAGGCGCCTCGCCTTTAGCCCAGTTTGTGGCTACCTACGTGGACGGAGATGAACACTTCGATCCATCATTCAGCATCGAGACAGAGAGCGGCGCTTTTATGGGTGAATGTGGAGTGGGCATATCAGAGGCCATCGGCGTGGGGCAGCCCAGCAAGGTCACAGCCCTAGAGGTATGGCTCTTTGACAAAAACGACATCCGCACGGTCACGAAGGTATTGATGTCAGACTACGCTTATCACGACGAAGCATTGCGCACCAAGTTGGCACCCAAAGGAGAGCCAGTGCTGGTCGAACCAGAAAAGGATGTCATATTGGACACCCAAACTCTACGGGTTCGGGCACGTATCTTGGAGGCCGAGTACGGTGAGGGTGATGTGCCACCTGAAAGTTATTTCAGCAAGGTGGCCGTGGATTTAGCAGCCTGGGTCAAACCAAAGGCAGAACAAACGGAAAAGCCCCCCAGCAACCTTGACATCGAAACACCGGCTGCACCTCCCACACTCTAGAAGATCACGGCAGACTTAGCCCCGATAGGAAGAAACCAGGTTTATGCTGCAATTCTTAGAAACCTGGTTTCTTTTTTGCAAGCGCTGGTCAATCTGAAGCATAGAGGAGAAGAATGGGCCAATCGAATTTATCTCGTATATGGATTATCATCGGTAGCGGCTGCCTAGTGGTAGCTGGATTCCTCACATTATGGACAATCATAGGTCGTGAGCCCAGTCCCCCACCCCCGACGCCCACGCCGTTCATACCCACCGCCACCTCATCGCCGACGCCTCTACCACCGACGCCTCTACCACCGACACCAACAGCTACCCCAGATCCTGTCGTCGCTCACGTCAACGGATACACCATCCCCCACTCTCTCTGGTACGAAGCGACACTTCTCGACCACGTGGCAAGCGACTTAGCCGGACAGGAAGCACCTCAACCCGATCAGGTTTTGCAGCGCCTAATCAGCGAATCGCTGATACGACAGGCTTTCCCCCCAGAACAGGAGCCAACGGAAGAAGAAATCGAGGAACGCATCAGCGCTATGGAGCGGGCCTGGGGCATAGAGGACGCCGATCTAGTCACAGAGCTCGAAGCGGTGGGACTAGACCGAGAGGCATTCTATCAGGCTATTTATCGCGTGATGGTCGTACAAGCCGGGCTTAAGGAACTGGAGGAGCAGGGTGAAAACCTCGCTTCCTGGCTACAAGAACAACGAGAAACAGTCGAAATCACCACGGTCGAAGGTGTGCCCACCCCCGCCATTCCAACTCCCCAGTCTCTGACCGAGACACAGGAGTCACCTACACCTACTCCCACACCCGATGTTTCCTCAGCGGTCCCCGAAGTCGCCCCCGAATTTGTCCTCCAACGGGCCACGGGTGGCACATTCACGCTGACGAAGCAGTTGGCCGAAGGGCCGGTGGTGTTGGTCTTTTTCCAAAAGTGCGGGTGAGGGCCTGACCGAACGCAACTCGTAGGGTTGCGCAACCAGTACAAAGCCTTCCAGGAAGCCGGAGCAGAGGTAGTCGCGTTGGCCGTCGCATCCCGCAGCGCAGTGGACAGCGCCAGAAAGACCACCGGTGCCACCTACCCCATGCTGGCCGATCCTAAGCACGAGGCTGCCGACGCATATGGGGTTTACAATTTGCTAAACGACAAACTGGCCGCCCCAGCAGTATTCATCATCGAATCTAATGGCGATATCTTTTGGCACTACGTCGGCAAAAACCGAAACGACCGCCCCAGCCCACAGAAGATCCTGGAGCATCTGCCATAAGAATATCTGGATCGTCGCGAGCGGTATGAGCAGCGGCATCCTTGGCAGATCACTGGCATGCCGCCGCACCGGACGCGAGGCCGATGCAGTGCGCCACTTCAATGAGGCAA
>CAZDYW010000022.1:0-16536 GCA_964509655.1 uncultured Anaerolineales bacterium | reverse complement strand
TGTCGAAGGGTGATTTCAAGCTAGTTGCCTTAAAAATGTGTAGGGTAGCGTAACTTCGGGCCAGGAATGATCTTTTCCCCCATAAACGTGCGCGATGGATTGCCAAATCCATCGCGCTACACTTTCTCCTTGGATTGAATTGATGAAGGCGCGCCCGGTGGGACTTGAACCCACAACAGTCGGTTTCGTAGACCGCCCCTCTATCCAATTGAGGTACGGGCGCGCGATCTAATTAACTTCAGTAGACTCCCTCTTCTTCGGCTACTTGTCTCACTTTCTCCATTACGTGGGCCATTTGATCGGCGGTTTGGACCTGGCCCTCTTTTCTTGCCTCAGCCTCCGCTCTTTCCAGGGAATGCACCAGGCGTTCTGTCACGATATCCTGATTTTCCTGTAATAACTCTTCGATCTTGGCGTCATTCTCGGCGGCCATCAAGCGGTTGAGTAACCTCAACTCTGGCGGTAACGATTCTTCTACCATCTCCATGATCATATTCCAGATTGTTTGCAGCCTCACAGCGTTTTTCTGATCGCCTGCTTCCTCCGCCGCTTTTATGTTGGATAACAACACGTTGATGAAAATATCGTCGACTTTCTGAGGGTTATTACGGAGTAACTCGCGGGGATTGTCGCTTTGCAGAACCTCGCGCAAAAATTCGGCCTTGCCTTCATATACAGCTTGGATCTCTTCGTCGATTTGCTCTTTGATTTCCAGGATTTCCCTACGCATCGCGATCAGATCTTCCTTATCCTCCTCGTCGGCCGCTTCGATCTTTTCGGTGAGGCGCTGGAAGAAGGGATAATCAATCAGTCTGCGTCCGAAGGTGATGAGAATCTCACGCGCCTGTTCATCGGGAGCTTTGATGAGCAATTCTAGCAACTTATCGCGGCTTGGTTCCTCATTTAGCTCCTCCAACAGTTCATTGCGCTCTCGGATGGCTTGACCCTCGCTGCTCAACTCCAGAAGCTTCTCGCGCAGTTTCAAAATCCGCTGTACGGCTGCTTCCTGTTCCACGGATTGCGCCATTTCGAGGTTTCTGTTCAGGAGATAAAAGAAAGTGGCATCGATGATATTGTCGTTGGCCTTAATCATCGCCTCCAGCACCTCGTCAGAGGTAGCTTCAAGCATCCGTTCCAGCAGTTCCGCTTTGGACTTTTGCTCCTCAATCATCTCCTCAGTGACGCCGTCCGCCTGGAGTATCTTCTTGGTCATATTCTCCATCGTGAGGAAGACTTGGGGCTGTAGCAAATATCCCTTGCGCTCCTCGGGTGGGAGACTCTCCATAACTGCGCTGGTCAGTTGTCCGATGGCGCGCTGGCGTTCTTCATTGTCGCGGCCCGCCTCCATCGGCATGTAGATCAGGGCCAATTCCTTCTCTGGATCGTGATAGAGAAAGGGGAGGCCAAGCGCTCCACGCATTCCACAGTGAGGACATTCGGCCAAGTTGACCAGACCGTTGAGCACGCGCATCTTGGCGTTGGGATCCTCCCTGACATCCAAAATTTGCTCTATCGGGGTCTGGAACTGGTTTTGGCAAGAGGGGCAGTTTACGCGGGCAAGCATTCTTTGAGCCATTCTATAAATTTCCTTTCATTTTAAGGTGCGACGCAATTGTGTAATTGGGTTGCACCTGACTGTTCAGTGAGTGTCAATGCGGTTCCGTGTAACGCGGAATCGCAAACGAAAACGTAGTGCCTTCGCCGGGGTTACTTTCAACCCAGATGCGTCCACCGTGAGCTTCGACGATTGCTTGTGCCAGGTAGAGGCCCAGGCCAGCGCCCGGCGTGCGTTGTTGATATTCTCTTGATCCTCGGAAAAATCGTTCGAAAATATGCGGTTGTTCTTCAAACGGTATTCCGACTCCTTCGTCGGTAACTGTGATGATCACATCTTCCTCGGTGGCGCGTCCCCCGATATCGATGCGCCCCCCGTCGGGGGAATACTTGATGGCGTTGGAGAGCAGATTGTTTAGGACTTGCTTCAATCTCTCCAAATCTCCACCGACAGGGGGGAGGTCGTGCGGCAAATTGACGACAATTTTGTGAATCCGAGTTTGGGTGCGAAAATGGTCGGCCACGCGCAGTGCCAAATTATCCAGTTCCACCGGTTCTGTCTCCAAGGGTAAGCGCCCCGCCTCAAGCCGAGAGGCGTCTAGAAGCGCGTCGATTAACTTGGTGAGACGATCAGCCTCCTCGGTGATGACTGTCAAGCTTTCCTCAATTGTCTCCTGCGCCCAAGATGCATCTTTCCGTAACAACGTTTCGGCATAGCCTTGGATCAGGGCCACCGGCGTCTTGAGTTCATGGGAGATAACGGAGATAAAAGTGGCCTTGATCTCGTCCGCTTCACGGAAGCGGGTGATGTCGCGCACGTTGGCGATGATGTTTACCAGCCGCTCCTCGTTGCTGAAGAGCGGCGCGTAGATTATGCCTACACTGACGGCGCCGCCCTGTTTCCTTCGTAGATCGCCTTCCACGTAGATGGGCCGAGCTGCGGGAAGCGGCCATCCTCCCGCGACGACATCCTCTAAATCCCTGTCTGTCTCCAGATGTGCCCAGCGGATAATATCGTCGTGGTGGCGCCCCAGCGCTTCGGATGCCGACCATCCGCTCAATCGGGCCAGCGCTCGATTGAAGACCACGATGCGTTGCGCCGGATTGAGGATCAAGACCCCGTCGGCGCTATATTCCAATATCGCGTTGAGCCTTTGCTTTTCCTGGGAGATGCGTTCGTATAGCTGTGCGTTGTAGACCGCGATGGCGGCTTGATCGGCGAAGCTGGCTAAGACCTGGCGATCGTTGGCGTTGAAGCGGGTGCCGTAAGCGCGGAAGACGTATAGTACGCCGATCATATCCTGCTTGATGGCCATCGGAAGCGCGACTACCTGTTGCAACCGCAGACCCAGACCAGTCACGATTTGCCCCAACTTTTCGGCCAGGCCGGGGATATGGAAGTGGCTGCGCCCTCCATAGCCCAGTTTTTGATCCGGGATGTCGGCTAGCAAGGGCTCGAAGTGGGGCACCAGAGCGTGAGGTAGGCCGTGACTGGCGCGTATGGCGAATCCCTCGTTATTGTCGCGAAGGGCGATCAGCCCCGCTTGCCCGCTGAGCATCTCTGTCGCGGCCTCCAGCACCATTTGCAAAAGCTCATCCAAATCGAGTTGGGCGGTGAGGGCGCGGCTAATCTCCAGCAGGTGATCTCTTTGTCGAACGCGGTAATCGGTCAGCATGTAACGATATTCTCTAGCTTCTCAAAAGACCGGGGTTAAGGTGATCGGCGCTCACAAGATTTTCATAAGTGCCGGTCACCTGAATCGAGAAGGGATTATAACATGCCCTGCCCAGCATGCCAGAACATGTAGAGATCATCGAGTTCAAAGCCCCGTTCTCGGTAGTAAGGGCGGGTGCCGATGGCCGCGATGACGGCCAGGCGCTGGTATCCGGATTGGCTCGCGATGTTTTTTGCCTCGTCGATCAGCTCTGTGCCCAAGCCGGCGTGTTGTGGTGCGGTTTCTTGTCCCTCGGACTGCGCCCCCAGCCTCAGCGCTGGACCGTAGACGTGCACCTCGCGTATGATGGCACTCTCCCTCAATTCCTCTATCGGGGGCTCTGCTTGGGGCAGGGAGAGGCGCAGGAAGCCCGCTATCTTTCCCTCTGGTGTGATGTACTGGAGGAAAACCTCTCGTGTGGAGGCTGTCTCATAATCCAAGCGCTTCAGCTCGACTGTGTCCACGTTTATTGTCTCGCCGCGCACCTCGCTACAGCGAATGCAGCGGCACTTCATCCCTTCCCGTGACATATGCTGCTGCACGATCTGGCGCAGATTTGACTTTTTCACCCCGGCCACGATGTTGGGCGCGGGAATGTCGCGCATCAACCGGTTGACGCGGCAGTAGGGTGGGATGAGCGTCTTGCAGATCGCCAGCAACTTCACCAGGGTATCCTCGTCGTAGGGCTGATATTCGCCCCGTCGCCAAAGCTCGTAGAGCTCCGTATCCTGCAACAGCGCTGTGGGGTAGATTTTCATCTCATCGGGTTGTATCGTCATCAAGCGCCGGAAGTCCTCCAGATCGCTCTCCGGCGTGGCGCCCAGGAGGTTAGGCATCCAATGCACCACTATCTTGAACCCGCTCAAGCGCAGTAACCGCATCGCTGTGCGTGTCTGGGCCACGGTATGCCCGCGCCGGTTGAGCGCCAGTATCTCATCGCTCATGCTCTGCACGCCTAGTTGGACTTTCGTCACTCCTAGCCAGCGCAGTCTATGCACCTCTGCTGGTGTGATGAGATCGGGCCTCGTCTCTACCACCAAGCCGACGTTGCGGTGCTGAGCGCTCTCGTTGAGGCGCTGGGCCTGCTCAAGAGATGTGGACTCGCGCTCGTTCATCGCGTCGAGGCAGCGTTGCACGAACCACTCCTGGTAGTCCTCCGGGTAGGCCGACCATGAGCCGCCCAGGATGAGCAGTTCGATCTTATCCACGCCGTGCCCGATTTCGTGTAGCGCAGCAATGCGACCTGCGGTCTGAGCGTAAGGGTCGAATTCGTAGGAGGCGGCCCGCATCGCGCCGGGCTCATCGGGAAGGTAGCTTTTCGGCATTTCGTGAGGGTCGGGGCAGAAGATGCACTCGCCGGGGCATGGATAGGGTTTAGTCAACACTGCCACTGGCGCCACCCCCGATATGGTGCGCGTCGGTTTGATGCGCAGCCGTCTCACGATCTCGATGTCAGGGGAGCGTCCTTCACGTGCGCACAGTTGGCGGTAGCCTCTGATCAGACGATCCTTCGAGAGTAGGTCGCCGTTGGGTAGCGTGTGGCGGCGCAGTATTTGCCCCAATTCCTTCTGCGATAACTCTGGTGTCTCTTGCACCTCTTCCAAGATGCCGACCAGAATCTCTTCGTGCGCTTCCAGATCGAAGCGCTTCCGATGAGTTTTTCGCCACGTCGCTTCATTCTGAGGGCTTTTTCTGTTTTTTGAGTTGATATGTCTCCTTGCGAGTTTTAGCTTACTAGCGGATGCGTTTGTACTATACATTGTTTCCGATATGCCGTCAAGACTTCCTCGGCTGCGCTTGGGGTTGTCTTATGTGTCCTAGAGGTTATAATCCCTGCGATGAGAAAGGAAACGATTGATAAACTGCTTGCTTTGAACCGGGATTTTTACGCTACTTTTGCCGAGCATTTTGCCGCCACTCGTTCCATTTCCGATCCGGCTCTGACGGCCATCCTCCCGCATCTACCGCGCCGGGCGGACGTGTTGGACGTGGGTTGTGGCAATGGTCGCTTAGCCTTGTTGCTCGACCAGGAGCGACCTGGCTCCACTTATGTCGGCGTGGACGCGGTGCCGGCACTGATCCAGGTAGCTCGCGCTCAATTGGGGCGCCTGTCGGAAATCTCTGCATCATTCCACGTGGCCGATGTGGCTCATACCGGATGGACATCGGAGTTTCCTCATGACTCTTTCGATTGCGTCGTTCTGCTGGCCGTGCTCCATCATATCCCTAGCTCCGGGCTTCGAGCACGTATCCTGCGCGACCTGAACGATCTGTTGACACCCGATGGCTGTGTGATCATTTCCACCTGGCGTTTCCTCAGCAGTGAGCGCATCCGTCGCAAAATCGTGCCTTGGACGGAGGTGGAAATCGAGGAGGAGAACCTGGAGCCGGGTGATTATCTGCTGGATTGGAAGCGGGGTGGTCGAGGATTGCGCTACTGCCATATGGTGGATGAGGTCGAGGTGGAGCGCTTGGCGGCCGCGAGTGGCTTGCGTTTGCGCGAGACCTTCCGCGCTGGTGGTCGCGAAGGAGATCTGAGCCTGTTCGCCGTTCTTGATCGCGTGGACGGGTAGAATATGGGTGGGCTTGACAAATTCCATCCCGGAAGCTACCATACAGTTTAGTACCGGTAAATCTGCCACTGTTCCTCTAAGCGATAGGAGGCTTTGAGATGGATATTCCCAGTGTCCAAACCTATACCCGGCCCCAACTCTGGCTGTGGCCCCGGTCAACGCCTCAAGTTGAGCCAGATCATCTTCGAATGGAGCCCCCTCCTCTGGAACCCGGCGACCATCTGTCCCGCGCCGAGTTTGAGCGGCGCTATCACGCCCACCCGGAGATCAAAAAGGCTGAGCTCATCGAAGGAGTAGTTTACGTGCCAACACCAACACGTTTTGAGGAGCATGGCAATCCCCATTTCAACGTCATCACGTGGCTAGGCGTATATTGCGCTGCCACTCCTGGTATATTGCGGGGCAGTGATAACACAACCACCCGGCTGGATATTAAGAACGAGGTGCAGCCTGACGTGCTATTGCGCCTGGAACCTGAACATGGGGGGCGTTCGCGTCTCACGAGGGATGGCTACCTGGAAGGCCCGCCGGAGTTGATCGTCGAGATCGCCGCCAGCAGCGCTTCTTACGATCTGCATGTCAAGCGCCGCCTCTACGCACGCAGCGGGGTGCAAGAGTACCTGGTTGTGCAGATGTATGAGCGGCGCATAGATTGGTTCGTCCTGCGCGAGGGAGAATACGATGCGCTCACGCCGGATGAGGATGGCGTGATACGCAGCGAGATCTTTCCCGGACTTTGGCTCCTTCTATCTGCCTTCTGGGCCGGTGACTTGGCGGCGATGCTGGATGTGTTGCAACAAGGCCTGGCCTCATCGGAACATGCGGATTTCCTCACTCGTCTGAGTGGGTTGAGTTCATAACGGTATGACAAGGTGCCGCTCGTTATACTCATCTACCGATGATCAATCCAATTACCAAGGTTGTTATCATAGATGACCATCCCATTGTCCGCGCCGGTATGCGCACCGTGCTGGACGCGGCAGAGGATATCGCCGTCGTGGCTGGAGGCGCCACTGGTGCCGATGCACTGCGTCTTGTATCTCAGCATCACCCCGATGTGTTGTTACTCGACGTCAATCTGCCGGATTTAGACGGTCTGGAGGTGACGCGGCGCTTATGTGCTCAGGATTTCGACACAGCCATTCTTGTGCTGACCGTCCACGACGACCGGCAGACTGTCTTCGGGTTGCTGGAAAATGGCGCGGCAGGCTATGTGCTCAAAGACGAGGCGCTGGAAACGCTGGTCGGCGCGGTGCGAGCGGCCGCGCGAGGTGAAACCTGGCTCAGTCCATCTGTGGCCGATCAAGTTGTGCGCCGCGCCCTCGACAAATCCCCACCTTTGAAAGAGCCTCAACCTTTTCCTCTCACTCCGCGCGAGACCGAAGTGCTTTGCTTGCTGGCAAGGGGCCTTGACAACGCTGCCATCGCCCAGAGGCTTGTGGTGACCAAGCGTACCGTCCAGAATCACGTCAGCAGAATCTACAGCAAGCTGGGAGTAGATTCCCGCACCCAGGCGGCGCTTTATGCCATTCGCCACGGCCTGGTAGACGTCACGTCGGAAAATCCTCCCGATGCCTCCAACTGATTCAATTCCTGAGCCACGTCAAAGTTGGTTGCGGCCCTTGTTTGTTTTGTTGGCATTGGTTCCCCTTGCGCTGGTGGGCTATGATGTCTATTTCCAGTGGAGCACGGCGACCGTTGACTTCGCCATCGATGAAGAGAGCGGGCTCGTCATCCGGGTCGATCAGCACAGCTTCGCCGATTGGGCCGGTCTCATGCCGGGCGACATCATCATCTCTGTAGAGGGTATCCCCTTTGCCGAATGGCGTGCCTCATCGCCAGGTAATTATCGGATTGAGGTTGAACGACGTGGGCGACGGATGATGTTAGAACTGCCCGTTCTGTCTCTAGTGAGGGTCAACCGCTGGCCTCTGGTAAGCGGCGTAGTGACCTCATTGGTCTTCTGGAGCGTGGGGACGGTCTTGCTGTGGCGCCGCTTTCGACGAACAGACGTGCGACTTCTCTTCCTCTTGATGCAGGTCCTGGCCATAGCAGCACTTTTCCTACTGGCTCATCCGGAAGGAACGCGCAGGCCCTGGATGACTTACCTAGGTAGGACCTGTTTTCAGATGGCGACCCCTCTTTTGCTCCATCACGCTGTCACCTTTCCCGTTTTTTGGGATCGTCAGCACCGCCGCCGTTGGTTCCTGACTCTCGCCTACGTGTTTACCCTGATCGCCATCATTGGCACCTGGTTGCTGGAGGGTGTGGGGGCTCGCTTACTTCTGATCATCACGGCGCTGGAGCTTCTGGCCGTCGGTGGTTTCCTGATCTATGTCTACGTGCGATATGCTTCCCCTGACAAACGGCGTCAGTTGAGGCTGATTCTCTTTGGGAATCTGGCAGCGGGAATACCGACCATTACCGTCTACATTTTGCCGCACATATTGGGCTGGGCCTGGGGGCCTCCTTTGTGGACGGCAGGCTTTTTCATGATCCTAGCGCCGTTTGGTTATCTGCTTGCTATCATCCGTCATCGTCTCTTTGAGATAGACCGATTTCTCAATCGGGCCTTGGTTTATGGGCTGTTATCACTGACCATCCTTCTGCTCTACCTGGGGCCGTTTTTGTTGCTCTACCGCTTCCTTCCCGACGACGTGGCGGCCCAGATCCTGGTCGTGTCGGCGCTGACGCTGCTGGTTGGCCTTGGTTTCGACTGGGCGCGTACGCGAGCGCAGCGGCTGGTGGATCGATTCTTCTACGGTGGCTGGTATGATTATCCCGTGGTAGTGGAAACCGTCAGCGACGCTTTGGCCCGCACCTTGGAGCGAGAGCAGCTGATTGAAGTGCTTACCAATCAGACCCCGGCTCTTATGCACTTGCGCGGGGCCGAGCTGTGGATCGGCGAACCTGACCAAATCGCTATTTCAACATCCAACTATTCTACCGATCCTTCGATTTATCGATTTACCTTTCGTGACCAAGTGCGGGGTGTCTGGAAAGTCGGTCCGCGTCGCGACGGTGATGACTTCTCTCCCACCGATCGGCGTATTCTCAAGACGCTGGCTCGTCAGGCCGAGGTTGCCCTGGGCAATGTGCTCCTGGTAGAGGAGCTGAGGCATCGTTTGGACGAGATCCGCCAAGCGCAACGCCAGTTACTCCGTTCGCGCGAGGAGGAGAGGTCGCGCGTAGCCCGTGACTTACACGATGGCCCCATCCAACTCCTGGTGGGGCTTAATTTGCAACTGGGCCTACTTTTGTCTCAGCTCGAAGTATCTACGGGCGATGGCGAGAACACGCCGTTGTCAGAAGAATTGCAAGCCGTGCGTTCCGAAGTGCGGCAGTTGTTGAGCGATCTGCGACGGGTTTGCACTGAATTGCGCCCGCCGATGTTGGATACGCTGGGGCTGGGGGCCGCTATCCGCGCCTTGGCCGAGGAATGGTCGGATCGACACGGTGTGCCTGTTTCCCTGGATCTCCCCTCTGATGGCGAGTTGCGTTCTTTGTCGGACGAGGTGGCCGTCAGCTTCTATAGAGTGGTGCAGGAGGCACTGACCAATGTGGCGCGCCATGCGGATGCCAATCAAGTCACCGTTCAGTTGGGTTGGGAGGGAACTACTCTAATCCTGACTGTTCTGGATGATGGGTGCGGTTTTATCTTGCCGCGAAACCTTCAAGGCTTGACCGCAGATGGTCACTTCGGTCTGGTCGGTATGCAGGAGCGAGTGCGGCTCATCGACAGCACGCTGACGGTGGAATCGGTCCCTGGCTATGGCACGACCGTGCGCGTGCTAAAAACAATCAAGCGGCAAGATTAGTGGATGGACTGATAGAATCAGGGAGGATGTTTCTTGAGAAACACAAGCACTGTTTTGGTTATTGTCATCGGCGTGGGCTTGCTGAGCATCTTAAGTTGCAATTCGGCCAGCACCCCAGAGGCGATCTATGGGACGAGCACGTCTATCCCTCTCACCTCTCCCAGCTCGACATCTGAGTGTGAGACCCATACGGCATCCTTGACCCTCTCGGCTCCGAGAACCACGTTGGCAGTCGGTGAGAGCGTCACGGTGACGGCGACCTTGCGCAATCAAGGGTGTGGCATGCTAGGCTTGTTGAAGTACACGCTTAATGTGCACTCTGAACCGTTTTCCGACGGGGAAATGGACAAGCCGCCCACCGGTACGCCGGTCTCCGATCCGGAATATACGCCGCAGGCTGGGAACACTCCTTTCCCAGAGCTGTCGGTGCTGGAGCGCCTCGATCCTGGCAGCGTAGAACATTACCTGGCAGTCGATCCGGGGGAATCTGATCGCGCTGAGTTTGTCCTAAAGGCGGTGGAGGTGGGCGAGGCTTACCTCACAGCTTCCGTCAGCTATGAGGTCCATCTTGGCTACCCGGGGCCAGCTTATTGGGGGCATAGCAGCACGGGGGAGGCGTTGGTGATAGTGGTACGTGATGAATGAATTGCGAACAAATTACGAATGAAGCGGTTATAGATTTGCTTCGTTACTCAAGTTTGTCTCCATCTCCTGTTCCAAGATTCCGGCTTCCGCCAACAGTTGGAATGTCTGTTGGGCTTCCTCTTCATCGACGCGGCTGATGGCGAACCCGACGTGGACGATCACATAGTCGCCCACCTCCGCTTCGGGCACGTAGGCCAGGCAGACCTCGCGTTTGATGCCTCCAAAGTCCACCTTGCCCATCCGCATCAGTGCGTCTCCGTTCGTTGTCTCAATGATCTTTCCAGGTATCCCTAGACACATATCCTTAAACTGACTCCTTTTGTACATTTTCAGTAACGCGGGGCTTCAAGCTGTGTCCCCAGCGTGTCAATTCCTCAACGGCTTTCGAAACTAGCTCTTCCAGGCGGGCCGCCACGGGGGGGGAAAGGGTGAGGCCCACTTCGAGGCTCGCGGGTTGTATGCCCAGAAGCACTATATTGGGTGGGTAAAGGTCTCTCAATTGGGCGGCGAAAAGCATGTCGGGAATGCCGATCTGATGCGGGGACATTTTGACCGACATGGCCGATGGAATCTCGTCGCCCTCCATGCGCAACAGTGAGCCCGGCGCCTCTCCCATTTCCACAGCATCGATGATCAGCAGGTTATCCACCGGGCGTCCGTCTTCCCCCTCCAGGTAGTGGAGCAGGTCCAGCCCCAGCGTTCCTCCATCCAAAGTCTGAACATTGTCGGGCAAGTGATAGGTTTTAGCCAACTGCTCCACGACGCGCAGCCCGGCCCCTTCATCGGAGAGAAGGAGGTTGCCTACCCCTAGAATGATTGTTTTGACTGTGTTTTGATCTGACATCTGTTTATCCACGAGTTACATCACTCGGTAAGGGGGGTACTCCTATGATGCTACTGTTTGCGCTGTCAAAGGCTGAGCTATTGGTGTATGCCTTTCTTGAACGCGCTCTCGTTCTTCCATCCAGGCCGGCGTCAAGCCATAGTAAAGAACATCTGGGTCTATGTCTGCTCCATTGTCCCAGGCAATTGTGCCTCCCTCAACTTTGACTGAGCGAAACACAGAAGCATTATTTCGTATTGGCTCGAAAATGGGGCCACTTAGATATGGTTCAAGGTCAACTACTTTTTGCGTGCCGTCTTCAAATTCCAGCCGTACCTTAAACTCCTTCAAGGGCTCTACAGTTTTGATGCGCACCAGAGGTCCCAACCGTTTCATTAGATGATACTCCCTTCGCTAGTCAAGAGGCGTTAGCACCTTACCAGTTCACGACTCGGCTAACCTGTGGAAAACATCATATTAATTATAATACCCAACGCAACAAAAGGCAAAGAGCAAAACGGGAAGGACACATACTCTTTCTAATGTGTCCCTCCCATTCAGTTCATAGTTGGCCATGGCGTCTAAGTTGGCGAGCTTCTCGCTGGCCTACTGCGCTGTTAGCAATGACCGGAACCTTGCACTTGCACCTGGACGACCTCCTCACCGTCGGCGTTCAGGACATGCACGCCGCAGGCCATGCAGGGATCGAAGGAGTGGATCGTGCGTAGCACCTCCACCGGCTTCTCTGGGTCGGCGATGGGTGTGCCGATGAGAGATGCCTCATAAGGCCCCAGTTTGCCGTTGGCGTCGCGCGGCCCGGCGTTCCACGTGCTCGGCACTACCGCCTGGTAGTTATGGATCTTCTTGTCCTTGATGTGGATCCAGTGACCTAGCGCTCCACGGGGCGCCTCGTGCATGCCCGCGCCCATGGCCTCGGTCGGCCAAGTATCCGGATCCCACAAAGTCCCCTCGTGAATATCAAGGTCGCCGCTCGCCATGCTTCCGGCCAGCTCATCGATCCATTCGTCCATCTTGTTGACCAGAAGAACGGTCTCGATGCAGCGCGCTGCGGTGCGGCCCAGTGTGGAGAAGAGAGCTTCCGGTCCGGCGTCGAGCTTGTTCAGCACCATATCCACCGTCGATTGGACTTCCTCGTGTCCGGCGGCGTAGGCGATCAGCATACGTGAAAGCGGTCCGACCTCCATCGGCTCATCCTGGTATCGCGGCGACTTCAGCCAGGAATACTTCTCATCGGTGTTCAGGAAATCATAGGGCGGTTGTGGCCCGGTGTAGTTGGGTTGAGTCACGCCCTCCGATGGGTGGATGCCTTTGTTTTCATCGTCGTAGTTGTACCATGCGTGTGTGACATACTCGGAGATGTCGCCCTCATCGACCGGCAGCACCTGGCTCAGGTCCTTGGTTTTAATCACGCCGGCGGGGAGCCAGTCGTTTCCATCAGCGTCGGCGAAATCGCCATAGGAGAGGTAGTTTCCTACACCGCCGCCGATGCCGGCCCAGTCGAGGTAGAAGGGAGCGACTGCCAGCACGTCGGGCAGATAGACCTGCTCGACGAATTGCTTAGCCTGCGCCGAGAGTCCCTTGAGCAGCGCGATGCTATCGGCGTTGAGCGCGGCTTGACTGCTGGGATCGATGGGAGTGGACATACCGCCCACCAGGAAGGTCTGTAGGTGAGGGTTTTTACTGCCCAAGAGGGCGTGGATGCGGATGTACTCCCGCTGGAAATCCAGCGCCTCCAGGTAGTGCGCCACACCCATCAGGTTGGCCTCCGGCGGCAGCTTGTAGGCCGGGTGGCCCCAGTAGGCGTTGGCGAAAAGGCCCAGCTGTCCGCTCTCGACGAATGCCGCGATGCGATCTTGCACACCCTTGAAGTAATCGGTGCTGGATTTTGGCCAATCCGAGATGGACTGGGCCAACTTGGAAGTTTCGGCGGGGTCGGCTTCCAGTGCGCTGACGATGTCCACCCAGTCCAAGGCGTGCAGGTGATAGAAGTGGATCACGTGATCTTGGATGTTCTGGCTTCCCGCCACCAGATTGCGCAAGATGCGGGCGTTGTTGGGCACCTCGATGCCCAGCGCATCCTCGACGGATCGTACCGATGCCATCGCGTGAACCGTCGTGCAGACGCCACAAATTCGCTGCGTGAAAGTCCATGCCTCGCGCGGGTCGCGTCCCTGGAGGATCGTCTCGATGCCACGGAACATAGTGCTGGAAGCCCAGGCATCGGTGACTTCGCCCCCATCTACTTCGACCGCGATGCGCAGATGGCCCTCTATACGGGTTATTGGATCAATTACGATTTTTGCCATGATCGTCTCCTAGTTTCTTATTAAATTAAGCACTGACTTCGTGCGTGTGTTCTTCAGGGAAGAGGTTGAATACGCGGGCGATGATGATGTAAGCTAACACAGCACCTGCTACTATGCCCACGGAGCTCATAACCTCCATCCAGTGGGGTAGGTAAGTCGCCCAGTCCGGTGCCATCAGGCCGATCCAGCTCACGGTCACGCGGTAGATGAATAATCCTACCACGATCCATACACCGGCCCAAAGGACTCCCGTGGGGCGGTTTACTGCCTTGGAGAAGAGAATTACCAGGGGCAGGATGATGCCCAAGATGACCTCCGCCCAACTCAGCAGGCTGTAACCCCCCGCGCTGAAAAGTAATCCCAGATCACCCGCCAGCAGCCAATCTCCCACTTTCAAGACCAGGTAGATTGACAGCAATATGCGAATGAGTTTCCCTACCCGAGCGAAGAACTTCTTGTCCAACGACATCCCCAGCTTCTCCTGTGTGATCTTAACCACAATAGCGGCTGTGGCTAGACCGCCGAACAGCGCTTGTAGCAGGAAAAGCAGCGGTAAAATCGGTGTCCACCAGAGAGGATGGAGTCTGTGCTCGGTGATCAGGAACATGGAACCGAGAGATGACTGGTGAACTGTGGAGATGAGGATGCCGATGCCGCCGATAATCATGATCCCTTTCTCGATGAGGCGGATCGGGAGCTCCAGATTCCATTTCTCCAGGATAGTCGGCGCTAACTCAAGTATCAGCACCATCGTGTACAGCGTCACGCTCAAGGCTACCTCCTCAAGGAAGGAGTGAAGGTTGATACGGGCCGGGAGCAGGATGCTGTAAAACTGGTGCCAGCGCCCCAGGTCCAGGATCAGAATTAGTACTACGGAGACGTAGCCCAAAAACCCGATCAGGACGGCCGGGCGCAGGATCTTGTGATAGTCGTGACGGTGAAAGAAATGGCCGATGGCCGAGACGGTAAAGGCCGCGCCGGCCGCTGGGATCATAAAGACATCCAGGGCGATCCACAGGCCCCAGGGGAAGTAGTCGTTCAGGTTGGTCGTCGATCCAAGCCCGACTGCTAGTCGATAGCCACCCAGGAATAGCCCTAGGGCCGTCAGTAGGCCCAGGATCACATAGGCTGCAATGGGTGCATTTGTTTTTTTCTGTGTTATTGCCGTCATCTTACTCCTCCCCTCTGTCCTTGGTCATATAGTGGGCGCCTGCCAAGACTGCCACACCACCGACGAAGAGGCTGGGTAGGATGATGGGCCCGGCCTTGTCATTTAGTTCAGGGATCGGTTCATCGCCGAGGTCGGGCAGTCCCAGTTTTTCGAATGGCACACTGGAGAGATAAAGCACCGATGTGCCGCCGGCGTCGTGTTGACCGTATATTTTATCGACGTAGTTGTCGGGATTTTCCGCCAGGCGACGCTCAGCTTCAGCCAGCATCTCGCCACGAGTCCCCCAGGCGAGGGCGTCGGTGGGACACGCTTCCACACATGCCGGCCCGTCTCCCATCTCCAGCCTGTCTTTGCAGAAGGTGCATTTGGCGATCACGGAGAAGGTCTGATCCCATGCGAAACGCGGGATGTTGAAGGGACAGGCCACCATACAATAGCGGCATCCGATGCATCGCTTGGGGTCATAGGTCACCGGCCCTTCGGGCGTCTTCTGCAAGGCGTGGACCGGGCAAGCGGCTGCGCAAGCTGGATCTATGCAGTGCATACACCCATGCTTGACGAAGGAGTCCTCTTCGCCTCCGTCATAAAGCTGGATCAGTGTCCAGGTATTCTCCGAGAGTTCTTTAGGAGCGTCAAACAGCCCGCTGGGGTCCGGCTCGGGCGAATTGTCATTCCAGTCCTTGCAAGCGTTCTGGCAAGCCCGGCATCCGATGCACTTGGTGGCGTCGTACAGCATCGATACAGCGTCGTTATCGACCTCACCCCCAGAAGCTCTCACATCCTGTGGCGAAAGGAGCAGCCCACCCATCCCCAGCCCGGCAAGTTTAATGAATTGCCTGCGATTGAGAGACATGGTGGCCTCCTTATTCCTCCTCGGTCTTTTCTTCAGATTTAGAGAGTTGCAGAGCAGTAGCCGCCCCTGCGGCCCCAACGGCCAGGCCCGCTATACCGGCGAAGACACTGGCGCCGGTTGGCGATACTTGCTTCCCCTCTTGCTCCACAGCCGGGTAAGTCGCCGGCGGTTTCTGGTCGAATATCTCGGTCGTCTCGTAAGCGCCCCAGTCCCAGAAGCCAGGCTCGGAGCAGCCGATGCAACCGTGCCCGGACTGTACCGGCCAACTGGTGCCATCGTTCCATCGGACGGCGGGGCAGTTGTGGTATGTCACGGGGCCTTTGCAGCCCATTTCGTAGAGACACCAGCCCTTGCGATGGCCCTCGTCGCCCCATTCCTTGACGAATTCGCCGGCATCGAAGTGCCCGCGACGCTCGCAGTTGTCGTGGATACGCGCGCCATAGGCGAAGAGTGGGCGGTGAAGCTCATCCATCTCCGGCAGCTTGCCGAACGTGAGGTAGTGAACCACCGTTGCGGTCAGGTTGACCGCGTTGAGGGGGCAGCCGGGCAGATTGATAACTGGCTTGTCGGTCACCAAATCCATCACCGATTTAGCGCCGGTCGGATTGGGCGCGGCCTTGGGAAGGCCGCCAAAGGTGGCGCAGTTGCCGACGGCGACTACAGCGGTAGCGTTGGCCGCTGTTTCTTCCAGGATATCAACCGCCGTGTGACCGCCGACTGTGCAATAGATGCCACCTTCCGCCGTGGGGATGGAACCCTCAACGATAAGCAGATAATTCCCTGCCTCCACAGTCTGAGATTTCGCTTCTTCGGCCAAGTGCCCAGAGGCAGCCATAATCGTCTCGTGATAATCCACTGAAAGAACATCCAACACGACCTCAGCCGCTGTAGGCCGAGATGCTCTCAAGAAAGACTCTGTGCATCCGGCGCAGTCTTGGAACTCAAGCCATATCACGGGTGTGCGTTCAGGAGCTTCCAATGCCCGAGCGATGCGCGGCCCCAAGGCGCTTTCCAGAGCCAACGTTCCTGCCATTACTGTACAGAACTTGAGAAACTC
>CAZDYW010000021.1:9182-16621 GCA_964509655.1 uncultured Anaerolineales bacterium | reverse complement strand
ATCACAGCAAAAAAGGCCACGGCAACTTCCCGTGGCCTCTATTCCCTCTTCCGGTCACCGCTCTCTATTCTCCACCTCCCTCCTCAATCACAAACTCCGCGATCCCTTGCAGTTGATCCTCAATAAAGACGTGGATCTCATACATACCTGGCTCCCAGCCCCCCGCTGGATTGCAATAATAGGACATCCGCCCGCTCTTTCCCCAATCCCGCCCCTCGACCATGTCCCATAGCCAAGTATCTGAGCAGCGCTCCAGGTATTCCCCGTCCCTGTACCAGGCGAAAGTTGTCATCACGCCCTCTTCCATACCGTCATACTGGAAGAAGAGATAGACATAATGCTTACCAGCGGGGAATTCACTCCCTGGCTCCACCGGCCCCCCGTCCTCGCCCTTTTCCATCGCCAGTGTGATCAGTTTGATATAGGCGTCCTCTCCCGCCGGAACCGCTGAGGGGAGCGGACTGAGCGCGAACTCCGGGAGTGTGGCCTTCGGCGTTGGGGTAGGGATGAACGGCGGCGTCGCCGTTGGAGGGCGCGTAGGAGTAGTAGTGGGTGTGAAAGTACGAGATGGGGTGGGAGAGGATGTCGGAGAAGCGAACACGATTAGCGTGGGGGATGCTGTGAAGGTGGGAGTGACGGTAGGAGACGTCAAGAATGGGAACGAGAGCTGAGGGCCTGCGATGAGCACAGTGACAGCTAGTCCAGCGACTACCAACGCCAGCGCTATCCAGCGTCCACTTTGCTGAAGTGCCTCGCTGCGGCCAATGTAGTACTTAGCGCGTCGTGACTTGAGGTAATAGCGGGCAGACAGAAATAGGGGAATGATGGACAAAACAAATAACACATAAGCGACCCATCGCAGCACGTCTGTCGTCAGGAAAGTCAAATGTGTTCCCTTCGGTCTATAAAAAACCCGCTATCGTCACTCCGGCTAATTATAACTCGGAGCGCTCGTAACTCTCACAGAGATACTATATCACAATCTGCGACTCTCGCCCAATCAGAAGGATCGCTAGAACGTGCCGAGCTGGCATTGCCCGATGCGTATACCCAGTGCCTCGGCGGCGTTGGCCACGTGGGCCTTGGGTATACCAAAGCGAGCCGCGATGGCCCAGGCCACGGCGCAGGGCAAACGTCCCACGATCAGTCCCTCACGAATAGCCCGCTCCATATCCGGCGGCACTTCCCCCACAGCCTTCACGGTACCGTCCTGATCTGTGTAGCCGAACAACCCAAGCTGACAATGCACGATCTGCACGTCCATCTCGTTGGCTGTCTCGCCCACCGCCAAAGGTTTCGTGCTCAAGGCCTCAGCGATCCGGAAAGCGTTTCCACAACTCAGATACCCTTCCGGTGCGCGTTCACGAATGGCTGCTGCAATCTTTTCGTTCATCATAACCCCCCGTTCACTAAATCTCCCACGATGTGCCCGTATAGGGCCTCCAGTTCTTCCTCGGAGTAGAAATAGATCACCAGGCGTCCTCCGTCCCCCTTGCGTTTGAGGCTCACCTTCGTGCTCAGAGCTTCGCGGAATTGTCTTTCCAGTTCCTGCACCTCCGGCGATGGCGTGCTTTTGATCTGCTTTTCTTTCTGCCGACCGAGCATGCGCCGCACCAGCTTCTCCGTCTGGCGCACGTTAAACCCGCGCTTCAAAACGGTCTTGAGCGCGGCCTGTTGAGCCTTGGGCTGCTCCAATCCTAACAAGGCCCTGGCGTGGCCTTCGCTGATCTTGCCCGCCAATAATGCCTCTTGCACGGACGGTGATGCCCTCAACAGTCGCAGCGTGTTAGCGACCGCTGCGCGGCTCTTGCCCACCCGTCGCGCCACTTCCCGCTGCGTCAAATTGAATTCATCGACTAACTGCTGGTAGGCCGCGGCCTCCTCCAGGGGATTCAAATCGGAGCGTTGGAGATTCTCCACCAGCGCCAGCTCCAACATCTCGCTGGGCGCCACATCCTTGATCAGCACCGGTACTTTCGACAGCCCGGCCACACGCGCCGCACGCCAGCGCCTCTCTCCAGCGATGAGCTGGTATCCATCGGGCGTCTTCGTCACTACGAGGGGTTGAATGATACCGTGTTCTTCAATCGAGGCGGCCAACTCCACCAAGTCCTGATCGCGGATTGGGGAGCGGGGCTGGTGAGGGTTAGGCGTGACGGCAGCATGGGGAACCTCCAGCACGCCTGCGGCTTCGGCCTCTTCCTCGGCCGAGGGGATCAGGGAGCCTAAACCTTTGCCCAATCCGATTTTGCGTGATGCCATCTTTCACCTCGGTTTTTGGCCCTCATTCGTTCATTTATTCGTTTGCCCATTGATCGACGGGCTTGCCATCGCCGGACAACAATTCTCGCGTCAGCGCGGCATAGGCCTTGGCCCCGGTCGAGCTGGGAGCGTGGGCCAGAATGGGCACGCCGTAGCTGGGCGCCTCGCTCAAGCGCACGTTGCGCGGGATGATCGTTTCAAAGACGCGCTTGGGGAAATAACGCCGCGTCTCCTCAACAACTTGCTGCGATAAGTTGGTACGGGCGTCGTACATCGTCATCACCAGTCCACGAAGCTTCAATTCCGGCCTGAGCGCTCGACGCACAAGCCCGATGGCACGCGCTAGTTGGGAGAGTCCCTCCAGCGCCAAGTACTCACACTGCACTGGGATGATGATCCCGTCGCTGGCCGCCGTCAGCCCATTCACGGTCAGGATGCCCAAGCTGGGAGGGCAGTCGATCAACACGTAATCATACTCGCGCTCCAACCCCTCCAACGCTCGTTGCAAACGGCGTTCGCGTTGGGGCAGATTGACCATCTCAACCGTCGCGCCGGCCAAATCTGGCGCGGAAGGTAGCAGATCGAGTTTTGATCGGCCATTCTGATCGGTGGAAAGAATTACTTCCTCAGCTGGAACGTCCTGCACCATCACGTCATAAACGGAGCTTGACAGTGCATGTTTGTCGAGTCCTAGAGATGAGGTAGCATTGGCTTGGGGGTCGATATCAACCACTAGGGTGGAGTAGCCCCAGTTCGCCAGATAGGCCCCTAAGTTCACTGCAGTGGTGGTCTTTCCCACCCCGCCCTTTTGATTAGCCAGTGCGTAGGTAATGGGCATAATCCTTACCATTTTTGTTCGCCGAAGGGCCCCTTGGGGCAAGTGGATTCTGAGCGCAGCGGGAGATTTCCTGGGGCAGAGGGGTGCTTGATAGCCCCACGCGGGTCACCGAGTGGGAGGCGACACAGTTAGCCGCTCTGGCAGCCGTGCCTTGATTTTCTCCTCGCTGTAAAAATATGAAGAAGGTCGCTGCGAAGATATCGCCTGCGCCAGTGGAGTCCAACTCCGGTGTGACCAGTGCGGGAAAGTGATGTGTCTCGCCTTTCAGGTATACAGTGCAACCGCGCGCTCCATGTGTCACCACCAGCAAACGAGTCTGCGCGGCATATTTAACGATCAACTCTCCCTCGCCGCCTACATCTTCCTCGCTCAACACCACGGCATCGGCGCGGGCCAATATTTCGTCCGCACACTCCCATTGGCAACGCTTCACTGCGCCATCTCGATCCCAGGATCGCATCCATCCTTGCGGCGTCACGCCGACGAAGGCATCACCGAACGCATTGACCAAGTCAGGATCACATTCCTGTGCCACTGGCCCTATGTGGACAAGGCTCGTTTTCCAACTCGCTGGCACTGAGGCCAAGGTCAAAGGCTCTGCCACCTCTTGCAGAGTTTGGCACCGCCCATCGTTGGTGTAAATGTTCTCGAAAGTGGTAGTATCAGACGCGGCGGAGCAAGCCACTTTTACATCGCCTAATGCCAGGCGCCAGTCTGAGTTCGGACCAGCGCTGGTGATGATGCCGACGCTACATCCCCAGGCTCTCGCTGTACGAGCTGCGTAAGAAACTGTCCCGCCGACGGAGTAGGCTCCATCTACCAGGTCTCGTGTCACGTGACCGATGGCCAAGTAGTCCAGATCAATGGCTAACTGTCCCAATTAGCGAGTTTGGGGTATGATGGTGACGCGCCGCCGACTTCCCTCACCGATGCTCTCAGTGGTCACACGTCGGTCTTCATACAGGGTGACGTGGATTACTCTACGTTCGTTGGGCGGCATAGGCTCCAGCACAACGGTGCGGTCGGTGTCGACTGCCTGATCTGCCAAGCGATGTGCCCGATTCTGCAGCTTTTCGGCCCGCTTGGCCTTGTAGTCCTGTACATCCACCACGAGATGGACCCAGGACCTCATTTCGCGCCCGACGATCAGTCGCGCGACAGTCTGGAGCGCGTCCAGCGTCTCGGCGTTGCGACCGATCAGGGCCTCGGTGCCAGTTCCATACACGCTTACTACCCACGGTGGTACTTTTTCCTCGTTTGGCCCAGGCTCGGCCCGTTCCACTTCGACACGCGCTCTATCAAATCTCATCAGTGAAAGCAGGTCCTCTATCACGCCTCGCACGATTTCAGTTTCCTCTGCTCCCGTCTCTTCCTCCACGTCGAAGGCTGGTTCCTCTTCAAAGGCCTCTTCGGGTTTTTCCTCAAGAAGCTCTTTTGGTTCTTCTATTTTCTCTTCTGTTTCTTTTTCGAGTACCTCTTCAGGCTCTTCTGTTTCCTCTTCAGGGGAAGGAGGAGGCGGGGGTGGGGGAGGTATTTCTTCCTTCTCCTGGGGTGAGGGAGAGGGCTTGACCGGCACTTCTCTTTTTGGAGGAGCGGTAACCTTCAAACGCACTCGAGCTGCTCGCGCTCCCAATCCAAAGACTCCCTGTCGGCCTTCGTCCAGAACTTCAACCTCTACCGCCTCACGATCAACGCCTAAGCGCGCCAACCCCGCAGCGATGGCCGCTTCTACGTCCTTACCTGCCATTTCTATGACTTGGTCCGTTATTGCCATCTTTGCCACACACTCCTCGACAATCGTTTCACAAGAAAAACTTACAGGAACCCAGCGGGCGCTAGATATTCAGCGTTGCCAGGCCCTCGGGTGAACGGTATCTGTCAACTATTTCTTCGGTCGTTTTTTAACCTGCGACTGGGGGCTGTTTTGCTCATCCCCATGCATAGGAAAGAAGTAATATTGGGCCAGGCCGATCAGGTTGGAGATGATGAAGTAGATCGAAAGCCCGGTCGCATATTGAAGTGAAATCATCCCGAACATCAATGGCATCATAATCTGCATTTGCTGGCTCATCATCTCAGCCTGCGATTGCCCATCTCCGGATGTGGCTGTGGTAGGGCTCAGTAATTTCTGCTGGAGCCAGGATGTGGCGAGTACCAGGACGGGCAAAGCGTACGACCACCACTGAGCCGGGCTGGGCGGCTGCCCCAGATCCATTCCCAAGAAGGTGCTATCCAGCGGCACAAGCCCCTCAACTCCAGGCAGTCCCTTGTAGATGTGTTGGGAGAATTGGAAAAGCTGCAAGGGGGTCGAGGGCACACAGTAAGTGATGGCCCGATAGAGCCCGAACAGGATCGGCAACTGGATCAGCGTCGGCAGACATCCCCCAGCGGGATTGATACCAGCCTTTTTCCAGAGCTTCATCTGCTCCTGTGCCATTTTCTCCTGATCGTCTCCATATTTTTTCTGCAACTTTTCGATCTCCGGTTGCAGTTCTCGCATCTTGCGAGCGGAACGTTGCTGCCCCAGCGTGAGCGGCAGGACGAGAAGCCGAATCAGGATGGTCAACAAAGCGATAGCGGCAACGGTCTGATGGCCCAGGAAGTTATAAAACAACAACAACAAGTTAGCTAGCGGATAAGCGATAAAATCAAACACAGTCTAATTTTCCTGTTCTTCCTCTACTTGTGGGTAAACCCACGCTTCTCTCCCATTTTCCACGTGCAAGGCGCGTATGCGATGGGTTCCATAGATGATGTTCTTGTAGACCAATGATTCACTCACGATAGGGCGGGAAAGCACGCGGCCCTCACCCGTCCCAGGCGTGCTGGGATCGGTCCACATCACGAAGCCGTCTTCGACGTCTAGCGCGTAAAGCGTCCCATCCCGAGTACCGATGAATAACTGCGTCCCGTCCTCGCCCAATGTCGGGCCAGATCGCACAGCCGCTCCTAGCTCCTGGTGCCAGAGCTGAACGCCGTCGTCGGCCTTCAGCGCGTAGACGTTGCCATCCACGTCAGTCGCGTAAACGGTGTCCTCTTCGACTGCTGGACCGCCCCAGAACCAATTTTCCCCCTCGAAACGCCAAAGCTCCTCGCCGCTCTCGGCATCGATGGCGTATAGTTTGTCATCAAAGGCACCGAGGTAAAGCACCCCATCATACAGCGCGGGCGTTCCGGCGAAGGCGCCATTGGCCTCGAAGGACCAGATCATCTCGCCATCATCCATGCTAAGCGCATAGAGTCGATGATCCATCGAACCGATGTAAACGGTATCCCCGACGACAAGGGGCGTAGCCCATACGCGCTCCTCGGTCTTGAAGGTCCACTTGAGATCGCCGCTTTCGGCGTCCAGCGCGTAGACGTTGCCATCGCCGTTACCGATGATGAACGTGGTGTTATCCTCGCTCAACGCGCCGCCTTCAATGTATTGACCTGCTGCATCCTTGAATTCCCACCTGTAGTTGCCGGTCTCCGCTTCCAACGCCCAGACGATGTTCTCGCGCTGGCTGATGAAGCCACCGGAGGTTATCTCAGAGGCGACGAATACGTGGCCTCCGCCCACCGCTGGCGTCGCGTAGAAAACACCCCGTGCGTTATTTTCTGCTTCTTCGGGAAAAGCCCAGACGGATTCACCGTCAGCCGCGTTCATAACCCGCACTTGCTGCAAGTCAGCTACATAAAGCTTATCTTCGACCAGCGTCAGGCCTGGCCAACTGGATGCCCTGGCACCGCCTCCGCAGCCGCTCAAACCCAAAAGTAGCACCATCAACGCCAAAAAGGCGATCCGGCGATGTATCCTAAGTCTATTCAATTACTCATCCTCCACATTCTGAGAGAAGTCGCTAAAATCTCTGGGACTAAATGAGGCATCATTCAAAATTTTGACTATGCTCTCGCCGATGAAGCCCAACACAAAGAGCCCTTGTCGATATGCAAACCGATCTGCGCCCTCTAAAATGTCCATACCGGCGACGGCTGCATAGATGTGATAATCCACGTAACGAGGGAAAAACAGGGGAAACAATTTCAATTTGTCTAGAAAGTGGCGCACATCTTCCACTCGCAACGTGCTTTTGACCTCTACCACCATCACAATATCGTCGTTCTCCAGCAGCAGATCAAGTTCCATACTTCTGCCGTTAAGCTGGCTCTCAGCCCTCCGGAAAACTCGCTTGACCGGTATACCGCGTTCCTGGAAAAGCCCGACCGCATCTGGTTCCACCAATACCTCGATCATTTTTCCCCATTGACCGGTAAACATCCCGATGACTTCTTGAATTCTCTTCTCCGTCTCCTGGGATCGCTTATCCATGCGGGCATCAGTCTCCCTAAATCGGGC
>CAZDYW010000021.1:2726-9082 GCA_964509655.1 uncultured Anaerolineales bacterium | reverse complement strand
GTCTCCCTAAATCGGGCTTCAGTCTCACTGAACCGCTTGTCCAGGCGAGCGTCGGTCTCCCTGAACTGGGCCTCGATCGCCTTGATCTGCGCGGCATTTTCTCTGAACAATTTCCAGATTTCCGCGATTTGTTCTTGACTTTGCTCATTCATCGCAACACCTCACACCACCCACTTCGCACCCCGGCGCACTTTCCAAGCAAGGGACAGGATCATAACCACCTGGATTGAAGGGGTGACAGCGAGCAATCCGCTTGATGGCCATCCATCCTCCGCGCCAAGCGCCATAGCGTGTGATAGCCTCATAAGCGTATTGAGAGCAGGATGGGGTGAAACGACAAGTGGGTGGAAGCACACGCGAGAGGGTTACTTGATAAAGGCGAATGATACTTAAGAGAGCCAGCTTCATCTGTTAATTGTGCCCCAATAGAATCAGCGACCTTCCCGGAAGCCACAATACGCTATTCCGGGCAAAACTGCATGCTTGAAGTGAGTCTTTGTCTGTCAAATCGATTTTTTAGCTTCTGGGAAGGTTTAATAAGCGGTTAGTCTTACTTGCTCAATCCAGATCGCTTCAGCAAGGAAGCAAGTGCCCTTTCAACTTGCATTTCTTTGACCTGCGTAATTCTGGGCCGAGCGACTAACATCACATCCCAGCTCTTGGATTCGAATTGGGGATAGAGGTGACGCGCAGCCTCGCGCAGTAGCCGCTTGGCGCGATTGCGCTGCACCGCGTTTCCCACGCTGCGGCTGGCAGTCACCCCCACACGGCTGAAACCTAGGCCGTTGGGCTGTGCGATTAGCACTAGCAAAGGATGCGCCCATGACTCTCCTTTGTTGTAGAGACGTCGAATGTCTCTTGTCCTTCGTAGCCGAACTTTTTGCTCCATCTTTGCGTGGGCATTTCCTTTGCAATCCTCACCAGATACACGTTCAACTACTTGCGTCGGCGTGGTCGATTAGAGCTCTCTTTCCAGTTCCACTTCTTGGCCTGTCTCTTTCCCACGCTCAACTGCTTTCGCCCTTTCTTCCGTCGCCTCTTGAGGATACGCCTTCCACTCTTAGTGGAACTACGGGCACGGAAGCCGTGTTTGCGCTTGCGCTTGCGCTTTTTGGGCTGGTATGTTCGCTTTGGCATTTTATTCCTCCTCCTAACTCAATCATCGACTTAAAACGCCCATCTGCCGTCGGTGATCTGTTGCCGGGCTTTTTACCAAGTCAACAGACATACTCCCACGCTCAACCGTCTGTCAGCGTGGGAGCCTGGCGCTACCCTCAGATAGACGCTATCTGCAAGACATAGGAAATTGATTATACCTTAACTGATACAAGCGGTCAAATTATAGTACTCCAAGCCATCGAATCAACGCCCGATCCATTCGGTCACGGCGACAATTATCGGCGCCACAATGAGAGCGGGCAAAAGGTTGCCAGTGCGGATCTCCTTGATCTTTAGCAGTCCCAATCCCAATGCCAACATCAACACCCCTCCAGTGGCCGTCATCTCGGCGACCATGGGATCGGTTAGCACCGCGTCGGCCCAGCCAGCGCCCAAAGTCAGCCCGCCCTGGTAGATCAACACGGTCAAGGCGGAGAAAATCACCCCCGGCCCCAGCGTGGAGGCGAAGGCCAGCGATGCGAAGCCGTCCATCGTTGATTTGATAGCCAGCAACGTGTAATCGCCAGCAAGGCCATCCTGGATAGATCCGAGAATCGTCATCGGCCCCACGCAGAAGACCAGGCTGGCTGTCAGGAATGCGTAGCTGAAGGGCGTGCTCTCGCCCCGTGTGCCTTTTGGGGAATTTTCAGTATCATCAGCCCCTTCGCCGTTCCGCGAGGTCTTACGTTCAAGCCAGCGCCCCATTTGATTGATGCCCCATTCGATGCCCAGTAATTCCCCCGTGATGCCTCCCAGGAGCAAGCTGCCCAGCACGATGAGAATGTTTTCCGTTTCGAGTGAGAGGTGCACGCCGATGACGAGCGTCAACAGCCCCAGTCCATGCATGACCGTCTCACGTATCTTCTCCGGGAAACGTGCACCGAGCAGGGTGCCCAACGTCCCCCCGATTAGGACTGTAACGACATTTATGAGCGTCCCTGTGCCAATCATATCATTCCTTTTCTATAACTCTCGAAGGTCAACGGCAGGATGGTAACACAGGAAGGGGTGTAAGTCAATCTCATTTCAAGGCTTCGCGTATCAAAGCCGCCATCTCACGCGCCCGTTCCGGTGCATCGCCGATATGATCGCCGGCGTCGAGCAGTTCCCGCACACGCTCGGCAGGCAGGTACTTCAGCACCTCCGGATCTGTAGCCAACCGCTCGGTCAACGGATTGGGCTCCCCGCGCTGCACCGCGGCCCAAGCTGCCATTCCATGCTCCCGAATCAGTTCGTGCATCACCTGACGGTCAGCCCCTTCTCGCGACAAAGCCATCAGCAGCCGCTCCGTGGCAGCGAAGACGCCGTAAGCCACCAGATTGCGCTCAATTGCGCCGTCATAGATGCGCAGGTCGTGCAGGATGCGGTAGCCACGGCGCAGCAGTTCATCGCAAGCCAAGAAGGCATCGGGCAGGATGAGGCGCCGGTTGGCCGAATCGTCCAGCGTGCGCTCCAACAAAGAATGAGCGGCGTTATCCCAGGCCACGCGAGGCAGCGCGGCGACGTAACGCGCCAGACTGTCGATGTTCTCCGCGTTGACCGGATTGCGCTTGAAGGGCATCGCGGACGAGCCCACCTGCTTCGCGCCGAAGGGCTCACTCCATTCGCCGAGGGGGGGCGATTGCAGCAAGCGCAGGTCGAAGGCGAAACGATAGAGCGAGGCCGCCAGCCCGCCCAGCACCGTCAACACACGGTAGTCCTGCTTGCGCGGGTAGACTTGCGTGGCGACGTTGAAGGCCCGTATTCCCAGTTCCTCCATCACCAAGCATTCCAACTCACTTGGCTCCATTCCGCTGCCTTTCAGCAATTGCGCGTAGGATGCGGCGCTGCCAACCGCGCCCTTGATACCTTTGCCCATTATGTGCTTCCGCACACGCTGTAGTTCGTGATAATCCTCCAGCAGATCCTGAGCGTAACCGGCCAACCGGTACCCGACCGTGGTTGGCTCGGCCGGCTGGATGTGAGTGAAGCCCATGCAGACCTTGTCTGCATGCTCCTCGATGCGCTCGGCCAGGTCTGATAGCAGCATCTCGGTGCGCTCCACCAGCAGGTCCAGCCCGTCGCGGATGCGCAGCACATCGGCGTTGTCCTGGATATCGGCGCTGGTGGCGCCCAGATGGAGCACCGGCCCGCCGGTAGGGCACTGCTCGGCGAAAGCCCGCAGGGCAGCCATCAGATCATGGTGGATCTGAGACTCGATCTCGGCGATACGCTCCAGGTCCACTTCCTCCTGATGGGACTGTAGATCGGCCAACTGCTCGGCGGTGATCAGCCCGGCCTGATACTGCGCGGCGGCCAATGCCACCCACACACGTCGCCAGAGCCGGTGCTTATGCCGCTCGCTCCAGATCTTCCGCATCTCTTCGGACCCGTAGCGCCAGGTGAGGGGGGAGAGATAAGTTTCATGGGAAAAGTGGGCCATTTGTGCTCCTCCTGTCAACATCTGTTCGACCGTTCAAGTTACCAGTTTATTCTGCGCAACCTACTCGTCATCATACCATATTCCAACAGTTCTGGCACATCTTTTCACAGATTTTTTCTCTCTCCCCATCTGTGTAATCAGTGAAATCTGTGGTTCAATTCTTGCTCTTTGTACAAGGATTTGATCTGCAAGGCACTAAACACTTACCATAAGACGGACCGCTCCCTCGCATCCCTCTCTGCCGTGCAGTTGACAGTGCGCCACGGACGGCTATAATGGAAAGCTAATTATGCGAGTCGGCATCGACGCCCGTATCGTCTACTATGCCCCAGGCGGAATCCGCAGCTACACTTTGCACCTGCTGGATGCGCTGGCCCAACTGGATGATGAAACAGAGTATTACATCCTCCACAGCCGCAAGGACCGCGACCCACCGCTGCCCGGGCCTAACTTCCATCCTTGCGCTTGCTGGACACCTTCACATCACCGCCTGGAACGCTGGACGCTGGGCTTGGAAATCGCACGCTTGAGACTCGACTTGCTCCACAGCCCGGACTTCATCCCTCCGAAGTTCGGCTACCAGCGATCGGTCATTACCATCCACGACCTGAACTTTTTGTACTATCCCAAATTCTTGACTTCTGATAGTCGCCGCTACTACAATCAGCAGATTGAATGGGCGATACAAAAGACCGATCACATCCTGGCCGACTCATATGCCACCAAGAATGATCTTGTCTCCTTGCTGGAAGTGGAAGAGGGCAAGGTCACCGTCGCCCATCTGGCCGCTGCGCAGTCCTTCCAAGTCCTTCAGGAAGAAGAGGCCAACAGGGTCGCCTTCCACTACGACCTGGAGCCCGGCTTCTTGCTCTTTGTAGGGACACTGGAGCCGCGCAAGAACGTTCCGGGCCTGCTGCGAGCTTACAGCATCCTGCTCGAAGAGGGGGCAACGAGCGCCCCACTGGTGCTTCTCGGTGGTCGAGGCTGGCTGTACGACGATATTTTCGAGCGCGTCGAGGCGCTCAATTTGAGCGAACATGTGCGCTTCTTGCACGATGTGCCGGATGCCGACCTGCCGAGCTTGTACAATGCCGCCAGAGTGCTGGTGACCCCTTCTTTCTACGAGGGCTTCGGGCTGCCGGCCTTGGAAGCTATGTCCTGCGGAACGCCCGTCGTGGTCGCCGACCGTGCCTCGCTCCCCGAAGTCGTGGGCGAGGCAGGTCTGTTGGTGAACCCGGACGATCCCTCCGACATTGCCCAAGCTTTGGCCCGCGTACTGGAAGCCCCGTCCTTGTGCTCTCAGATGCGAGCAGAGGGGTTAGCACAGGCGGAATGTTTCAGTTGGGAAAAAACGGCCCAGGCAACACTCGAAGTGTATCGAAGTGTAGTAGGAGAATAGGCAATTAGATGAAAATTTTGTTTTTGACACCGCAGATGCCCTACCCACCCCAGAAGGGCACTGCACTGCGCAACTGGGGCCTCATCTCCGGTTTGGCCGAGCGGCATGAAATCGAGGTGCTCTCCCTCCTTGAGCCGGGGCAAGATGCCCGCCCTGAACCTCCACTGGCCTCAGCATGCACTCGCGTAGAGACTTATCCGCAGCCCCAACGCACTTCCCTTGAGCGCCTGCGCGATATGCTCACCACAGGCCGCCCCGATATGGCGTTGCGCTTGGAATCGGACACTTATGCCTGGCGGCTGGCGGATTGGCTGAGGCGGGATTCTTTCGATATCGTGCAGGTCGAGGGACTTGAGCTATCCCCTTATCTCGACGTCATCGAGAGAGTATGGCCCAATCGCGAGCAAGCGGGACGCCCCCGCGTTGTTTTCGATGATCACAACTGTGAGTATCTGCTCCAGCAGCGAACGTTTAACACCGACCTGCGCACGCCGAGCCGATGGTGGGCCGCACTATACTCCTTTATCCAATGGCGCCGTTTACAGCATTACGAGGCCCAAGTTTGCCGCCGCGCCGATCACGTGATGGCCGTCTCCGATGCGGATGCAGCGGCTTTGCGGGAATTGGTTCCAGGCCTCGATGTGACCGTCATCCCCAACGGTATCGACACAAAGAAATATGCCCAGTCAAAGGTGCCACCCTACATCTCCTTCCCATTCCATACTCGCGGCTCATTACTCGTCTTTACCGGAACGATGGACTTCCGGCCTAACGTGGACGCTGTGCTGTGGTTCGCCCAGAAAGCACTTCCCGCTATCCAGAAGAAGGTGCCCGATGTACATTTCCTCGTCGTGGGACAGCGACCGCATCGGCGCCTGGACGTGCTGCGCGATAATCCGGCGGTGACGTTGACCGGCTGGGTAGAGGATACACGCCCCTACATCGCGCTGGCGAACGTATACATCGCGCCGCTACGGATGGGCGGGGGGACACGGCTCAAGTTACTGGAGGCAATGGCCTTGAACAAGCCCGTGGTCTCCACCAGCCTGGGGGCTGAGGGATACCCCATTACCGATGGCCAGGAGTTATTGCTGGCTGACACCCCGACCGATTTCGCCGATACGGTAGTGGAGTTGCTGCAATCGCCGGAGCTTAGGAAAAAACTGGAGCATACCGGCCGCGTCTTCGTCGAACAGCACTACGATTGGCGAAAAATCGTGCCCCAGGTAGAGGCGGTGTACGAGGGTATGATAAAAAACAGAAACCAGGTTTTTTAGAAAAACCTGGTTTCTCAAAATGAACTGCAATTTGCAATCTGCAACCTGCAATCTGCAATCTATAACTTGCCGCTAAGCACAATCTCCTCGTCATCTGCGT
>CAZDYW010000021.1:0-2626 GCA_964509655.1 uncultured Anaerolineales bacterium | reverse complement strand
CAATCTGCAATCTATAACTTGCCGCTAAGCACAATCTCCTCGTCATCTGCGTCCACCAGCACAACATCCCCCTCTGAAAACTCATTGGCCAAGATAGCGTCCGAAAGGGCATCCTCGATGCGGTTCTGAATAACGCGCCGCAGGGGACGAGCGCCATATTCCTCGCTGTACCCTTCTGCGACCAGCAAGTCCTTGGCCGCTTCTGTCACTTCCATTTCCAGGCTAGACTCGGCCACACGCTTGCGCACCTTGTTCAGCTCCAGATCCACGATCTGGGAGATGTCATCCCGACTGAGGGCGTGGAAGACGATGACGTTATCCACTCGATTGAGAAACTCAGGCCGAAAAGTGCGCTTCAACTGATGGAGCAGTTTTTCGCGCATCTCATCATAATCGCGCTGGACCTGCCCCTCGCCGTTCACAGAAGCGAAACCGATGCCCGTCTTCCGCTTGATCAGCTCCGCGCCGATATTCGAGGTCATAACGATAATCGTGTTGCGGAAATTAACCTTTCGCCCCCGCGCATCAGAAAGTTGTCCTTCCTCCATAATCTGGAGCAGCATATTGAAGACTTCGTGATGCGCCTTCTCGATCTCGTCGAAGACGACGATGGTATAGGGACGACGGCGCACGGTCTCAGTCAATTGCCCCGCGTCGTCATAGCCGATATAACCGGGAGGCGCTCCGACCAGACGTGCCACCGAATGGCGCTCCATGAACTCGGACATATCCAATTGCAACAACGATTCCTCACTGCCGAACATAAACTCAGCCAGCGCCTTCGTGAGCTCTGTCTTGCCCACGCCCGTGGGGCCAAGGAAAATGAAGGAACCGATGGGGCGGCGGGGATCCTTCAGCCCTGCTCGTGCCCTGCGCACCGCCTTGGCAATGGCTGTGACCGCCTCATCCTGTCCCACAATGCGCTCGTGAATGTTCTCCTCCATATGGAGCAAACGCGCTTGCTCATCATTGTGGAGCTGAGTGACCGGAATGCCGGTCCACATCGCCACTACCTCCGCGATATCCTCGGGCTTGACGAAAACGTCGCTCTGGAGCCAATCGCCATCTCGCCCCACACGCAAGCTTTCCAGGCGCTCCTGCAAATCGAGCTCCTTATCCCGCAACGTCGAAGCGTCCTGATACCTTTTTTCCGCTATGGCCTGATCCTTGGCATTCTGCACACTCTTGAGGCGACTGAAGGTTTGTCGCAAGCTCTTCGACTGGGGCGTCTTATACATTCGTACCCGTGAGGCGCCCTCGTCGATCAGGTCAATCGCCTTGTCGGGGAGATAGCGGTCGGTGATATAACGTGCGGAGAGCTTGGCGGCGGCCTCCAATGCAGCATCGCTGATGTGGAGTTGGTGATGTTGCTCATACGGAGTCCGAACGCCCTGCAATATATCAATTGTCTCCTCGACCGAAGGCTCCTCGACCTTGATAGATTGGAAGCGGCGCTCCAGCGCGGCGTCCGATTCGATGTGCTTTCGATACTCATCCATAGTGGTCGCACCGATGCACTGTAACTCGCCGCGGGCCAGAGCCGGCTTGAGAATGTTTGCCGCGTCCATTGTGGAACCTGCCGAGCCAGCGCCGACGAGCATATGTACCTCGTCTATGAACAAAATAGTATCGCTCTCCTTCAGCTCGCCGATAACCCTCTTGAGGCGCTCCTCGAACTGACCACGGAGGACGGTGCCCGCCACCAACGAGCCGATATCGAACTGGAGCAAACGCTTTTCCAACAGAGGCGCGGGCACCTCACCGGAGACTATGCGCTGCGCCAATCCCTCGACGATGGCCGTCTTGCCCACGCCCGGTTCGCCGATGAGGGCCGGGTTGTTCTTCGTCCGGCGGGCAAGAATCTGGATCATGCGCTCAATCTCCCGCCTACGCCCGACCACAGGATCAAGTTTATTCTCCTCGGCCATCGCAGTCAAGTCGATGGTCAGCTTATCGGTCAAGGGGGTCTTGTTGCTCTCACGGCTTTCCCCTTTTGACCCTGCGAAGACTAGATGTTTCTGAATCGCGCGTTCAGTGTAGCGCTGCACCTGATCGGCTGTGACACCTAACTGGTTGAGCACTTCTACCGCCGTGCCATTACCCTGGCGGATGAGGCCGAGCAGAAGATGATGTGTGTCGATTCGGGGAGAACCCTGGTTCTGCGCTTCGTCGCGAGCCAACTCAAGCACGTGCTGCGTGCGCGGTGTGAGATCAGGTTCCTTGCCGCTCCGGGATGACTGCTGGTGTATGGTGCTCAAACGCTCGACCCAATGTTGCACATCGCCCGATTGGAGGCCCAGTTCGTGCAACACCTGGCTGGCGGAGCCTGAGTCTTCATGCAAGAGACCCAATAAGAGATGCTCTGTGCCAATATGAGTGTGTTGCATCCGCCTGGCTTCTTGCTGAGCCAGCTTTAACGCCCGTCGCGCCGAATTCGTAAAATACTTCGTCAATTTATCCATCTCGTCACTCCTGCTCTAGAGCTAAGGAAGATCAGGTGGTTACCTTAACGACTCTATTCTTGCAAGGCAAGAATCTAACATTCCTGATGGCCTTGTACAGCCCGTCCAAGGTAATTCAATTATAAGGCGTTTAATTGTAACCTGCAAGTGAGGGTTCCCTCCCC
>CAZDYW010000020.1:0-16944 GCA_964509655.1 uncultured Anaerolineales bacterium | reverse complement strand
CCTACTCCTTACTCCCGCCTCTATCAGTCGCGCTTGAACTTGGCGTAGTCGGGCGCCGATAGCTCGGCCGTGTCGCCATTCTCCAGATCGACCAGGGCCTTCACCTTGAGCGGCAGGCCGAAGAGGTTGATGAAGCCCTCGGCGTCGCTCTGATCGTAGACGTCGTCCTGGCCGAAGGTGGCGAATTCCTCGCGGTAGAGGCTGAGGGGCGATTTGCGGCCCACGACGCTGCAATGGCCCTTGTACAGCTTGACCTTCACCTCACCGGTCACCCGCTCCTGCGTCTTGGCGACGAAGGCGCGTAACGCTTCGTGTAGGGGGGTGAACCATTTGCCGTAGTAGACCAGCTCGGCGAAACGATTGGAGACCACCTCTTTGTAGTGCAGGGTGTCGCGATCCAGGCAGATCGACTCCAGGCCCTGATGTGCGGTGTAGAGGATGGCGCCGCCCGGATTCTCGTAGACGCCGCGCGACTTCATACCGACCAGTCGGTTCTCCACCATATCGGTGCGGCCCACGCCGTGAGCGCCGCCCACTTCGTTGAGGTGGGTCAGTAGCTCCACCGCTCCCATTGCCTTGCCATCGACGGCCACCGGCATGCCCTGCTCAAACGCCAGGGTCAGGTAATGGGGTTTATCGGGGGCCTTCTCCGGCGCTGTGGTGAGCTGGAACATATCCTCCTGGGGCTCGGACCAGGGATTTTCGAGATCGCCGCCCTCGTGGCTCATATGCCAGATGTTGCGGTCGCGGCTGTAGATCGACTTGGAGGTTTGCTGGACGGGGATGTTGTGCGCTTGAGCATATTCGAGCGCGTCCTCGCGGGAGCGAATGTCCCACTCGCGCCAGGGAGCGACGACCTCGAGGAAGGGATTGAGCGCCTTGACGGTCAGCTCGAAGCGCACTTGGTCGTTGCCCTTGCCGGTGCAGCCGTGGGAGACCGCGTCGGCCTCCTCCTGCTCGGCGACTTCGACCAGATGTTTGGCGGTGACGGGGCGTGCGAACGAGGTGCCCAGCAGGTAGAGGCGCTCGTAAATGGCGCCCGATTGCATGGTGGGGAAGGCGTAATCGGTGAGGAACTCCTCGCGGAGGTCGACGATGTAGGATTTGCTGGCGCCGCTGGCCTTGGCCTTCTCCTCCAGGCCGACCAACTCTTCGTCGCCTTGCCCCAGGTTAGCCGTGAAGGTGACCACTTCGCAATCGTAGTTTTCCTTCAGCCAGGGTACGATGACCGACGTGTCGAGACCGCCGGAGTAAGCCAGAACCACTTTGTTGAGTTTGCCCTTCATTTTATTTCTCCTTATTTTGTTTTGTAATTGATGATGCGTTGACAAGCGAAAGCGCGATGGGGACCCATCGCGCAAAAAAAGAGCCCGCCTCCATCTGGAGGCGGGCTTGCTACCGATGTTCAAACAGCCCAGAAGAACCTACCCAGACGGGGTGGCTGGCTCTCTTCGGGCTCGTCGTGCGGTTGATGTAATCAAGTGAAAATCTATCATATTCATTCTCCAAACGCCGCTGTAAAAGTTACCATGAAATGGCGCACTTGTCAAGCGATTAAATCTAAGATCGCCGCTGACGACGGCGCACGTACCACCAGATGAGGAGTGACAGGGCGACGGAGATAAAAATGATTGCCAATGTAGGAACCAGAATGGACAACAAGGATGTCAAAAGCGAGATCACATCCTCGACTGTGCTCACGATGGGGTTGCCCACCCCGGCGGTCGTGGCCGACACCAGCGGCCTTCCTCCAGCCTTGGCGGCATGCACTCCGCCGGCCAGTATCACGCCACAGATGGCCGCCAGTACGGGATGGAGGCCGATGACGTGTGTCGTCGCGGCGAAGAGGATCGCTCCTGCCGTCGGCCGGATGAAGGTGTGGATGATGTCGTTGAGCGTGTCGATGGCCGGGATTTTGTCCACCAGCACTTCGATGATCAGCAGCACGGTCAGGACGCCGATGACCCACCAACTGCTCAGCGCGTCATATGGCTCGTTGAGCGTGATCAGCGGCGTGAGACGCGCCAGTACTGTGACGACCAGCAGCGGGATGTAGGCGTTCAGGCCAGCGGCCGCCGAGAGGCCGAAAGCGGTCGCCAGGCTCAAGAAGGCTTGCGCCGTCATCGGGACACAGCCTCAGATCGCGGAAGGGCTCGCCTCGGCTTGATTGGCGATTTGACCGTACAGGTGGGCGGAGAAGTACATCAGCCAGACACCGGCGGGGAACAGGGCGAGAGAGAGCACGGCTCCCACGATCCATCCGCAGATGGGAATGATGCTCAAGACGCCGATGACGCCGCTCACCGCGCCGCTGACGGCCAGGCCTGCTACCCAGACGATGAGCTGGGCGATGATGATGCTGCCGATGTTGTCGAAGAGAAAGCGGAATATCTCACCAAAGCGCAGGCAAGCCGCCAGTTCCCCGGTGTCGGCGTAGCGTATCTGTAGCACGGGCATCAGGAGCGCCAAAAGGATGGCGTACAGAGTTCCCAGACATCCCAGGCCAACGCTCACCACGGTCGCCATGCCCGCCAAGACGGTCACCAGTTCGTCATTGTTGCTGCCTAAAGCTGGCAGAATCCAGATCACCGCGATGGGGATGATGATCACCAGCAGGGGAAGGGCGTAGATCAACGATGCGATCCAGAACATCAGCCCCTCCACGAAGTATTCCCCCAGATTATCCCAGGTGGGCAGGGGACGTTCAGCGCCGGCCTTTATGTTGCGGGTGACGGCGATCACGTATCCCATCAGCGCGAGCTGACCGAAAATGGGGATCAATGTGATTACGGCTCCCAGTAAAAGCTTGCTCACCCATTGCTCATCCTCGAACACAAAGTTTATTGCTTTTCCAACATCCATAGCGTTCCCTCCTTCTTGACTTTAGATTATCGGCACGAGTCGACTATACACATGATAACGCGGGTGTGCGGATAAGACAAATTGCAGCGTTTGCATTTGGAGTGAAGGGTCAGAATCGATTGGCGGGGAATGAAGCGTTCTGCTGGAATATGCTGGGCGCTCCATGCCCGTGTGTCTTCATAACGCGGCCATTAGCGAAGTAGGAAAAGTCGAAGTCCGTCATCTCCCCCGCTTTTTTCCCTGGGATCGGCATCAGCCGCGCGGTCAGCGGCTTGTCGGCCACCAATGAGAGTGTGGCCACGTCGAGCAGAATCGCCGCCACCTCATCGGTCGTCACGTCGCCGGGCAGCGGGATCGTGTCCAGCCCGGTGCCGCACACAGTGGAGTAGAGTAGCAGGCTATCCAGGGTGTATGTATCCTCGGCGCTCCGTTGGGCCAGCGTCTGATCTTCCAGGACGGGGAGCATCACGCCGGAGAAGCCGCAGCTTGGGAAGCGGGCTTGTTCTATGGCACTTTTGATGAAGGCCACAGCGAAGAGCGTGGCGCTGCCTCCGAAGCGTTCCACGCCGAGCCTCTCGATGGCATGCCCGATGCTGCGCTTCGTCTCCGGGTAGGGCGCGAGGGAAAAATCGATCCCGCCGAAGCGAAGATCGAAGGCCGATGCCAGCTTCTCACCGACTTGCTCGATGGTGCGGGCGATCTCCTCTATCGCCGTGCGCAAATTGGAGTGCGCTTCCTTCAGGCTCCCGGCCCGGTCGAAGGCGTCCACCGCCAGATCGGCGGCCTCGGTGGCGATGGAGAAGCGCGTCTCTGGCCCCTGATGGAAGGCGACCGGGAAGAAAGGAGACCCGGCCTCACAGTTTGCCAGTATAGCGAGGCGCAAGTTGCCGAAGCCCTGTGGCGTCGAGTGAGCGATCTCAATTACAACCTCGGCCGCTTTCTGAATGGCCTCCAGGTTGATGCCAATTGCGCCCGCCTCGGATTTCGAGGCTACCAGAACGGAGGCGAAGCCCATCTCCGTCTGCCGGATGATCTCCGGTATGGCCTCGATGTAGGCCAGATCGGCCTCGGTGCGCGTCGCCACGACAGGGCCGATGGAGCAGTAATCGATGCCGTGCGTTTGGCAAAGCTTCTCCAGCCCGCGGGCGAAGGGGGCGGCGCCGCTTGGCCCTTCACGGTGCAAGATTTCCGGGAAGGGCTGCGTCGCCAGCCGCACTGTTTGGACCTCTAACCCCGCTTCTTCGAATAGGGTGCGTGCCTCTCTTTGGAAGCGTGCGAACATCTCGAAACGGGCTACTTCTAATTCTAGTGGATGGTGCAAGTCGGCACCGATGGTGATCGAGCGAATGCGCATGAGAACCTCCGTCGTTCTTGGTCAGCAGAGCGGGCTCCCACGCCCGCGTTTTTGATCTACGGGGCGGGCGGCGTGGGATCTGCTTCTGATTTGCTGGGTTAGGACTTGTACTGGTTGGGACAATGTGGGTCGCTGTCGCCGAACTCGCCGCCGAAGGCCATCACCACGGACGGGCAGCCCCGACATATGTTGAGGTAGTCGCAGGCGTGGCACGGCCCGCGTGCGGTCTCCTCCAGGGCGCGGAAGTGGGCGAAAATCTCCGAATTCCACCAGGCGCCCATCACGTCGCCGTCGCCCACATCAGACCAGCGCACGTGACTGCAGGGGAGCACGTCGCCGTCCTGCGTCACGGTGACGAATCTGCGAGCGGCTGAGCATCCCCACACGCCGGCGCGGTAGAGGGCCTGGGGGGAGCGGTCGGTGAGCAGGAAGGTGAGCGAGGCGTCGACCGTGATGCGAGGCGTGGATTGTGAAGCGGCGCGGGTTGCATTCCGGAGGATGCGGCGGATGCGCCCGTAGTCTGCGGCGGAGGGAGACTCCCGTTCCAGCCATGCGCCGTCTGTAGTGGGTGGCTTGGGGCGCAGCAGATTGACCGATTCCGCTCCCATCCGCCGCCCCAGCCGGATGACGGCTTCCAGTTCCGGCAGACTGGAGCGGGTGACGAGGAAGTTGATGCCGAATTGCAGATCAGCGCTTTTGCAGGCCTCCATGGCCGCCATAGCCCGGTTGAAATTGGGGCGTGTGGCGGCGTTGCTCTCCTCCGATGCGCCGTTGAGCGAGATTTGAGCCTGGCCCAGCCCCGCTTCCTTCAGTGCTTGTGCCATCTCAACCGTCAGGAGATTCCCGTTGGTCGTCAGATTGGGGACGATGCCGCTTTGACGCGCCAGGCGCACCATCTCGACGAAGCGGGGATGGAGCAGCGGTTCCCCTCCGCCCAGCGCCATCTGGAGGACGCGGGCTTCCGCCGCTTGTCGCGTCACGCGCTCGAAGAGCTCGAAGGGAGCGTCGTTGGGCGTCACTTCGGAGCCGGGGCGGGCGGAGTAGAAGCAGCCCTCGCAGGCTTGATCACAGCGACCGGTGACGGAAAAGTGGATCGTCTCCGGGGCGGATAGCGAGCGGGGTGGAGCGGAAGTGGTGGGAGCGGCGTCTCGCACCATCTCCACGCGATCCAATGAGCCATCGGCTGACCCATCTACCACGAAGCGATGCTCCCGCAAGTAGGCGATGAAAAAGGGCGGATAATCGCGCAGTTCACCCTTGAGCAGGAAATAGAGCGTGTCCAACCCCTCCAAATCAAGGAGCGCTGTCTCAGCGGCCTCTTGCTGGAAGAGCAGCGCTCCCTGGGGTTCGGGGCGGATGATTGTGTGGGGCGAAAGGGTGGGCATCAGAGGGTGTAGGTCGAGAGATCTATCCCCGTTTCCGTCGCCGCTTCTTGTAACAAGTAGTTGTGGTAGGGGAAGATAAACTGTCCATCATCAAACCAACGGCCGGTGATGGTGAAGGATGTATCCGGATTGAGGCGCACTCGCAGGGTGAGGTGGTGGCGTTGGTTGATGTCGCGCTCCACGTAATCGGAGGGCTCTTCGCCCCAGACCGCGCTCATATCTAACAGCCCCAACATTTCGTAGCTTTCCTTGACGCGGTTATAGACGGTCTTCCTCTCTTTGGGGGTGAGTTTGTCGGCCGGCACCAAGGAGCAGCCCAGGTAGAGCACAATTCCATCGAGGGGGATCTCTTCCTCGGAGTAAAAGTATTCCTCGATCACTTCATCGCCGGGCTCGAAGGGCTCCTCGAGATCATAGCCGTAATCCTCCATCATTTCCTTCTGATATTCGGTCAGTTCGAAGCGGAAGGTTTCGGCTTCCTTGAGCTCTTTTCGATGGGCGCCGACGTAGTTGAGGATGGCCTCGAGAGCCCGCACGCCGATGCGGCTGGCTTTGTGGCTGTCGGGCTCGAATTTAGCGATCTGTTTCTCCAAATGTTTCGTAGCCCTGGCCGTCAATTCCTCCTCCGTATTGCCCTGCTCGGTGATGAATTCGTGTAGTCGGATCAGGGGCTCCTCGAAGAGCAGGTAGTAGGAGCGAATGAAATAATCGGAGGAGACGAATTTTCTTACCAGGGAGCCTAACTGTTCTGGTTCCTCTATTTCGACTTCATAGGCCGCTTCTGATGAGTCGATCTCATAACCATGCCAACGTGATTTGAGCATAGCAACCTCCTAAATTATTTTGAGTCTTGTTTCATCGGTCGTGGCTTGCCCAATTCTCTGCACGCTGTGACTGCGTGATGGGGTAGGTGGGCGGGCAAGTGCAGTGTGAGGGGGGGAAGCGAGGTTAGGGTATAATTCCCCATGTGGGGCGATAGAGAATTGTTTCTGTTCCCATATCCATTGCCATTGGCTCCGTGGAAGAGCGGGATTTAACGGCTGGAGGAGCCAACAGTGTGCCGTTTTCTGCCATAAACCATAAGTTTACTTGACACTCCGCGCCGTGTTGGTCCACAAAAGAGAGCACGGTAGCATGTGGAGAGGCGCCGATTGGCACTGAGGGGATGTTGGCTTGCAGCCAGGGCCGCTCACTATAGCGGGTCAGTGGACGTTGTGGGCCGATGACGGTGATGGTATCGACCGTCGAGCCTCCTTCGGCTGCGATGACGGCGATCCACTCGCCATCGGTGGGCAGTTCATACTGCATAGCGACTGCACGGGTGTAGTGTCCCAGCACGTCAGCCGCGTAGCGCCGCGTGGTTTGCCGGTGGATGCGGTCCCAGCCCCCGTTGTAGGCGGCCAGTGAATAATATACATCCCCCTTGCCGTCTCGGATGGTGTGGGCCAGCGCCCGTGCACCCCAGAATATGTTGGTCCAGGGGTTCTCCAGCCTTTCCGGGCTGGGCCGCCATTCGAAGGGCATTACGCCCATCAGGCCTACTGCGCCTGTCGGCCCACGCGCTGTCGAATGGCCCAGAGATTCTTTCCAGATCACGGAGGCTACTAGATCGGGGTCGAGCCCTCTTTCCTGGGCGTAGGGACAGATGATGTGTTCCCAACGGGTGACCGCCGGGTCCCAGTAAGGAGAGAGGGTGGCTTCATCGGGAGGGGTTCCACTTTGAGCTTGGGTGGGATAGGGAATTGCGCAAGTGATGGTTACTATCAGGAGACTGATAACTAATTTCGCTTGCCAGCGCTGCATCGGTTACTGCTCACTCCTCTGTCCCTGTGATGTATTTGGGGACGTGTACTTTATGAAACTTTCTTGATGTAGATGGACGAGCGTGTTGATGTAATGTCGTTGCATTGGTGTGTACCGATGAGTGATTATCATCATATGTGAATCTTACTGAGGAACGTTTATATCGCAAAATGAGGATTTGTCAAGTTAGGGTTCAATCTCTGAGATTGAACCAACTAGGGAGCGAGTTATTTGTTGAGCCTTTCGGCCGCTGCGGCTGCCGCTTCCTGGGGTGTGGCATATCCCTTCAAAACATCTGTCAGCGCTTCTTGCATCGCTGGCCCGATGACGGTGATTAGGTCCGGACGAGGGGGGGGTATTGCTCCCTCCATAATACTGCGCAGAACAGCGAGGTCTTCGTCCGGGAGTTCCCAGAGGCGTAGAGCGCTGTAGGTTCCTGGCAGGTAACCGGCGGCCCGCGTCCACTGGGCGTTATGCTCGGAGGCCGTGAGCCAATTGAACAGCAAGCTCGCTGCCTCCTGGCGGTTGGGGTCGTCGGTGACCAGCGTCAGCGCCCAGCCACGGGCGATGCTGAAGGCCCGCCCGCTCTTGGTGGGTATCGGGGCCGCTGCGAAATCCTCGCTCACTTCCAGCCAATAACGACCGGCCCTCACGGCGGTCATTCCGCTCGTGTCGGCTTTGAACTGTTCCCAGGCTTGATCTACGTGGGTCAAGGTCAAAACCTGAGTGGGCGCGATCACTGTATGGGTGATGCATTGGCTGTAGAAATCGAACACGCTTACCAGCACCTCTTCGTCCAGCCAGGGATTGCCCTCCGGATCGGTCAGCTTACCCCCGGCTCCCAGGTACTGGATCAGCGTCGCATCGTTGACGGTGTCATCGTACCCGCCGGCCGGGAAAATGTAGGGCGCCGGTGCGGAGATGACATCGGTCCAGGAGATTGGGGGCGAAGCGAGCAGATCGCGGCGGTAGGCCAGGTGCTGCATATCGACGCCGATGATGAAGCCCATCGTCTGGCCGTCCACTTGCCCCATGGCGGAGGCGAAGGGGAAACGGTCGTCGGCTGCTGCTGGCGCAGTGGAGTCGTCTAGTGGTTGAATGAGGTTGGAGCCAGCTACTGCCTTCAGGTCTGCCGCATCCATAATCATCAGATCGGGGAGGACGGAGGGGGCGGCTTCACGCGCCGTGCGCAGGAAGTCGAGCAGCCCGCCGCGCCCGTGCGCTTTCTTCACCACCACATCGACCTGCAGATCGGGATAGGCACGGCTGAAGCCGGATAGCTGTTGCGCCATGACGTTAGCGCCGGTTCCTTCCCCATAGGGGTCCAGTTCCTCTGGCAGCCATAGCTCCAAGGTGGTGATCATCGGGGCGGGCTCTCGCGTCGGCGTTGGCGTGTCTGTAGGGGAAGTGAAGGTGGGATCGATAGTAGTAGAAGGTGTGGGTAGGACTGTTTGGGGAGTCGGAGTGGCCTGTGTACAGCCGGTCGAGAGCAGCGCGATGATTAGCAAGAAGCAAGTGAGAAATATGATACGGTATTCCCCACCTCGTGGCTTTTGCTGATTTGTCTGAGGCGCGTGTTTTGCAGTAGATTCCATAATACCTCCGGTGTTGCTTGGATTGTGTCCCTCATTCTGTATAGTATAATTTAATTCCAGTAAATCACAAACTGCGTCGAGGTGAGTTGAGCGATTTTCCAAATTTTAAGATTGGAACGGTTTTACAGCTTGCAAGTCCTTTTGCTCGTGGTATAATCCTTCTCGCTGTCAACCCCAATATGTGGGATTTTAAGTCGTCAAAATCCCATATGTGGGGTATGTTTTTCTTTATCACCTTCCACGAGGAGTAGTCAACCTCATCCGGTGTGCCTTAACGCGCCGAGGGAAGGAATCTTTCCTGGAGGAATAGTTTTGAGAACAACACCAAGTAGAGACTGGCGCTATTGGCTAAACTTGTTCATTTTCGGAATGCTTGTCTTTGCCATTATCTTTGCGGTGGGCATCATCGCACTGTCCCGTAAAAGTGCGCTTAACTACCTGTACCCTCCACAGTACCAGCGGTCGGCAGATGATACGCCGTCACAGCACGGCATATCCTATCGGGACATTCGACTGGAGACCGCTGACGGGGTGAGCTTGGCGGCTTGGTATACGCCTCCAGCGAATGGGGCAGTTATTCTGACGGCACACGGGCATGCGTGTGCGCGTTTGACTGAGATGTATGCTCTTTTCGCCCGAAATGGGTACGGTGTGTTGGCCTGGGACTTTCGCGGTCATGGGGAAAGTGAAGAAGCTCTTTGCACCCTGGGATACAAGGAGGCGCTGGATGTCGAGGCGGCGCTGGACTACGTGCTTTCCTCTCAGGAAGGAGTGGAGCATGTAGGAGCCTGGGGCGCCTCGATGGGTGGGGCAGCGGTTCTTGAGGCCGCAGCGAGGCGGGAGGAGATCGAAGCTGTCGTAGTCGATAGCACTTTTCCAACCCTGGAGGACGAGTTCGAGCATGTGATCCCGATGACCACTCTGCGACCGTTGATCCGCTTCTTTGCCGAACGGGAGGCTGGCTTGGAAGTTGATATGTTGCGACCGGTGGGCCGGATCGGTGAGCTCAGTCCTCGTCCCGTCTACCTGATCTATGGTGAAGCGGATGGTGCGATACCGCCCGATTCTGGGTCAAGATTGTACGAAGCGGCAGGAGAACCAAAGACGCTATGGATGGAACCTGGTGTGGGGCATGTGGGGATGTACAACAATTCCCCAGAGGAGTATGAGCAGCGGGTGGTGGAGTTCTTCGATGAGGCACTGTTGGAGCAAGACTGACAGATCTCCGGCACTTGCTGGCTCTGCGCTCTCTAGTACATTTCGGCGGAAGTTTCTCATCAGTTTGTGCTCTAAGGGGATCGCCAGATCCCCGTCCCAACCCTCGTTTTGAGAAGATTTTCGTCGCGCAGAGCCGGGATCTGGCGATCCCTGGTGAGCGTAAACTTGCGGAGGATTTCCGCCTAGATGTACTAGGATATAGGTGTGAGGCTCAAGATGAACAAACACGAGTACCAGTCAATCTCGAAACGGGCTCGCTCGCTGCTCACCCGCAGCGAGGATTACGAGCTTGAGTTCAAGGAGACGCCGCAAGCCTTGGAGCCCGAGGACATCGTCGCCTTCGCAAATTCCCCCACAGGGGGCGTAGTGCTGATCGGCGTCCGGGAGGTCAGTACCGAGGACGGGCGTCAGCGCGGCAAGATCGTCGGCTGTACGGTCGGCGATGCGGAAAAACTGATGATCATCAACCGGGCCGAGAGCTGCGTGCCGCCCATCAGCGTCGAGGTGATCGTGGAGAACGCCGCTCGCAAGCCCTTCTTCCGGGTCGAGATTCCCAGCGGGCAGAACAAGCCCTATTGCACATCGGCCGGAACTTACAAAATCCGGGGTAACGCACGCACGCTGCCGCTGCTGCCATCGCGGTTGCTGACACTGTTTATGGCCAGCGAGAGCCAGGAGTTCGTGGAGCGCTTCAAGGCGGCGACGGAGGAACTGGAGCATAGCCTGGCCGATACCAAGGCCCGACTCATGGAGGAGATCGACGGGCTGCTGGGCAAGTTGGTACTTTTGGACGAGAAGCTGAGTGGAGCTTTCAGTTCCCCTGCCGAGGAGAGCTTGCTCCTGGAGAACACCGAGCTTCTGGATATACGGAGGAAAATAGACGCACTACTGAAGGAATTAGGAGTTGAGGACCCCTGTTAGAATCAGACGTTGCAGAACGATAATTTTTGCACTTATCAAGGGAGATAATTTTACATTATGAGTGGTGAAGCAACAGAAGTCACAACAAGTTCTGGAGAGAACACATCGGTGGAGGAGCGGTTGCCGGAGAACGCGCTGGCGGTCTTTCGCCGCCGTTACGTGCGCAAGAGGCCGGACGGTGAGCCGGCCGAGACGGTTGAGGGTGTCTTTCGCCGCGTGGCCCATCACATCGCCGCCGTCGAGGAGGAGCTGGGCGGCGACGTCGAGAAAGCCGAGGCGGACTTCTTCGATTTGATGACCCACCTGCGCTTTCTGCCCAACTCGCCCACCTTCACCGGAGCCGGGACGCCGCTTTCGCAGCTTGCGGCCTGCTTCGTGCTCCCCATCTCCGACGATATGGGCCGCGCGGGCGATGGCATCTTCGAGACCTTGCGCGATATGGCCCTCATCCAGCAGACCGGCGGCGGGACCGGTTTTTCCTTCTCCCGCCTGCGGCCCAAGGGCGCCATTGTCCACTCCAGCGGCGGCCAAGCTACCGGCCCAGTGGGCTTTATGCAAGTCTACGACACCGCCTCCGAGATCGTCAGTCAGGGCGGGGCCAGACGCGGCGCCAACATGGCCGTGCTGCGCGTCGATCACCCCGACATCCGCGAGTTCATTCACTGCAAGAGCGAAGAGGGAAAAATCGCTAACTTCAACATCTCCGTCGGCGTGACCGATGACTTCATGCGAACCGTCGAGGATGACGGCACGGTCGATCTCATAAATCCGCAGGATGGCGAGGTCTGGGAGACGGTGCGGGCGCAGGAGATCTTCGAGCAGATCGTCGACGGAGCCTACCGCAACGGTGAGCCGGGGATTCTCTTTCTCGACATCGCCAACCGTGATAATCCCACGCCTCATCTGGGCGAGTACGAGGCTACCAATCCATGTGTTGTTGGAAGTACCTGGGTCACGACTGAGGATGGCCCGATTCAGGTCTCGGAAATCGTTGGTGAGCCAAGGCGACTTCTGCTGAATGGAAATTTCTGCACTACTGCTAGGGAAGGGTTTTTCTCGACCGGCGAGCGAGAGGTTCTAGAGATTCACACACATCGTGGCTTTCGTATCACGCTCACACCGGATCATCCGCTTCGCCTCGTGACCAGGATGACCTCCTATGTGCTGGAATCTGAGTGGCGCAGGGCTGGGGAACTCGAAGTGGGAGATGAAGTACTGCTTGGTGACAATCGTCAAGCCTCTTGGAAAGGGCGAGGCACCTGGGAAGAGGGTTATTTGCTGGGCTTCTTGGTTGGCGATGGGACCCTTACCGTTGGGAAGGCCGTCATCTCCGTCTGGGGTGAAGGGCCAGGGCCGGATTCGATCCGCCGGGAAGTGGAGCGCATCGTCGCCGAATTGCCTCAGCGTGAGGATTTTCAAGGGTTCGTCTGGCTGGATGATCGCCAGGAAGCTCGGCTCACGTTGAAGAGCATCTACGATCTTGCTCGTTCCTACGGTCTATCCGAGGAATTCAAGGGCATTTCCCCGGAGATTGAGCGGACCAGTAGCGTCTTTCATCGCGGTTTCCTTCGCGGGCTTTTCGATGCCGACGGGACGGTGATCGGGACGCAGGAAAAGGGTGTCTCTGTGAGATTGGCTCAATCGGACCTGCCCTTGCTGGTAGCGGTACAAAGAATGCTACACCGGCTGGGCATCATCTCCACGATTTACACTGAACGGCGACAAAAAGGTGAAAGGGACTTGCCTGATGGGAAGGGCGGAATGAAGACCTACTCTTTCAAAGCGCAGCATGAAATCGCCATCAGTTGTGAGAACATTGTTCATTATTCGGATCGAGTGGGCTTCACCGACCGCGAAAAAGCTACCCGGTTGCAAGAACGACTTGAGGCATACCAGCGCCGTGTCAATCGGGAGCGGTTTGTGGATCAGATCGTTTCCATTGAGCCGCAGGGTAAGGATCTCGTTTACGATGTCCAGGTTCCAGATAAACATGCCTTTGATGCCAACGGGTTCTATGTCCATAATTGTGGCGAGCAGCCGCTGCTGCCCTATGAAAATTGCTGCTTGGGCTCGATCAATCTGGCGCAGCACGTGCAGGAGGCAAGGGCTGAATCTTCAGTTATGGACTGGGAGAAGTTGGCCGAGACGGTCGAGCGCTCCGTGCGTTTCCTGGATGATGTGATCGACGCTAACGGTTACGTGCCAGCGGTGCCACAGTTGGAGGAAGCAGCCCATCGCACGCGGCGCATCGGCCTGGGGATTATGGGACTGGGCGACGTGCTCTATCATCTGCGAGTGCGTTACGGCAGCGCGGAGGGGCAAGAGCTGGCGGCCCAGTTGATGGAGTTCATTCGCTACCACGCTATGCGGGCCAGCATCGAGCTGGCGCAGGAGCGCGGGCCTTTCCCCACCATCGCGGGCAGTACCTATGATCCTGAAGATTTGCGCTGGGCGCCGCCGGAGCCACTCGCGCCCCACGAGCGATTGGATCGTTGGGGCAGGCCGGCGCTGGATTGGAGTGCCATCGTCGAGGGGATTGAGGCGCATGGCATCCGCAACGCGACCCAGACGACCGTCGCGCCGACCGGCACGCGCTCCACGGTGGCGGGCTGCGAGGCCTACGGCTGCGAGCCGGTCTTCGCGTTGGCCTACGTGCGCAACATGAATGACAACGGTCAGAATGTGGAATTGAAATACACCAGCCCCCTCTTCCGCCAAGCGTTGGATCAGGCCGAGGTGGACGAGGAGACGCGCGAGCGCATCATCGAGCAGGTGGCGCGCAGCGGCAGTTGCCAAGGCGTGGATGATGTCCCTGATCCCGTCCGTGAGGTCTTTGTCGTGGCGCAGGATATTCCCGTCGAGGAGCACGTGCGCATGCAAGCGGCGCTACAGGCTTTCGTCGATGCCTCGATCAGCAAAACCATCAATTGCCCCGCCGATATCACGCCCGATGAAGTGGCCCAGGCTTTCAAACTGGCTTGGAGGTTGGGCTGCAAGGGGCTCACGGTTTACGTGACCGGCTCGCGGGAGAAGGTAGTCTTGGAGACGGAGGAGACGAGGAAGCAGGGGGACAAATGGTCGGGCAGAAGCACGCGGCCTTTGTCGGATAAGGTGCGGCCCCGTCCACACCGACTGGAGGGTAAGACTTATCGGCTGAAGACGCCGCTGGGGACGGCCTACACCACCGTCAACGTCAACGGTGACGATGAGCCATTCGAGGTTTTCCTCAACGTGGGCAAAGCCGGTTCGGACACGGCGGCGGTAGCTGAGGCCATCGGGCGCTTGATCTCGTTGGTGCTGCGCATCCCCTCGCCGCTCTCGGCGACGAAACGCCTCAACCAGGTGGTGCGTCAGTTGACGGGCATCGGCGGCGGGCGTCCGATGGGCTTCGGGCGTGACCGTGTGCGCAGCTTGCCCGACGGGGTGGCCCAAGTGCTGGCCGAGCATCTGGGGCTGACAGAGCCGCCGTCGATGAAGTCTGGGGGCGAACAGCTCCCGCTATTTTCCGGGGGGGATCTCTGCCCGGAGTGCGGTCAAGCGACGCTGATTTACGAGGAGGGCTGCCGCCACTGCTACACATGTGGGTATAGTGAGTGCTAGGGGGATTGCGTCGCTGTTAGGTTTGTGGTACACTTGACACACTAAGTTGTTGTGAAGCGGAGGTAGAAACCGGAGAGAGATGATGACTTATAATGTGTTGGTGCGCAACAACCCAAATGGTCGCTATGAGGCCACGATACTTGGTTGGCCCGACTGCACGGTGGAAGGCTCTAGTCGTCAGGACGTAGTTCAACGTGCACGCGAGCTTCTCACCGATCTGTTGGCCGAGTGGGAATTGATTCAAGTAGAAATCGAAGCGCCGTCCCCAAAATCACCGCTGCTCCAGTTTGCGGGTATGTGGGCGGAAGATGAAACATTTGAGGAATTTGTGGACGCTATGGAGTCTTATCGTTGCCGCGTGAACGCGGATGAAAACCAGCCCTGATGTCGTTATTTGTTCTGGACACGGATCATATATCGTTGATTCAACGAGGACATTCTCAGGTCGTCGAGCACTTGGGGGATAAACTTGGTGGTGAGGTTGTTGCTAGTATCATCTCTTTTGAGGAACAACTACGTGGGCGTTTAGCGATTGTTCGCAGAGCAAGTTCGCCCGATGAGATGGCTATGGCTTATCTTCGCCTGCGAGAGATGCAGGACTTTTTTTGTACAATTCCCTTGCTTGACTTTAACTCAGATGTGGCTACGGTTTACAAGAGGTTGCGAAAGGATTATCGTCGCCTGGGCAAGATGGATTTGCGAATTGCCGCTACGACGTTGGCACACAATGGCATATTGGTAACCCGCAATCAGCGTGACTTTGGACAGATTGCGGGTTTACTCATCGAAGATTGGTCTATCCCCTGAAGCAGGATCTCCCCACTTAACTCACAGCGCCAGCTCCACCTCTAGCGCGTCCAGCACCTCGTCGATGGGGTTGATGATGGTGATCGCTTCGGAGCCGGCGAAGAGCAAGCCTACCACTCTTTTCTCCATGTCCAAGACTGCCGAGCCGGAATCGCCAGGCTGGCTCATTGCCCCGGCGACCATCTGCCCGCTGAAGAGCGCCGACTGACCGCCGTAATCGATGCGCAGCGTGGCGTCCAACTGGGTGATGGCGCCCTTCGTGTAGCCCGTGGTGCGTCCCACTTTCTGCACCTCGGTCCCCAGCGTGACATCGCCGACGCCGGTAGGTGCTCCGATGGCGATAATCTCGTTGCTCACACCTTCCGTTGTGAGAGGCCGGGCCAGCGCGGCGTCCACCCGATTGACCCCTGGCGTCTGCTTAGTCGCCTGGAGCACATGGCTGGACCCAAACGCTCCGGCGATTAAGTTGAGTAACTGGACTATCAGATCGGCCCAGGGGCATTCCGAGGGTGCGGCCCCGAAGTCTATGGGCACGTAGTCGGCCAATGTGGCAATCTGATCCTCCAACACGCCGCCGTCGGCTGCCCCTGGCTGGAGGATGAGGTCTCCTTCCTCGCAATTGTTTACGTTGGCCATGACGTGGTTGTTGGATAGGATGAAGTGCTCATCGCCTCGCTGCACCAGGCAGCCGAACGTGCCGGCCGTGACCCGATAATGGCCTATTGATACGCCTGGAGGGACGATGGGTCGCCAACGGTCGCGCGGGCTGGTCGCTTCTGGGGCCTCGGTGGATTGTGGAAAGGCACGCAACACGCCCGTCTCCACCACATCGGTCTTGACACCGGAGAGTGCCGTGGGCACCAGATCTCCCGTAGAGAGAGCGGATGGTGTTACCTTGCGCGTGACCGAGACAATGAGCCCCAGCTCGCCCGTGTTGACTCCCTGGCTGACCTTGTAGCCAAGCCCGACCCCCACGACATTGCGTTTCTTCAGTAATTCGAAGGTATGAGCTTCCTTAATCTGTTTTGCCTGCGCTAGTGCTTCCATTCCCATCTCCTTGTTTTGAAGTTGTATGAATGATGAACATGTCACCGGATGCGGTTCGCGATTTGCAATCAAAAGGCTCTAGGCTTTCCAACCTCTTGCACGTCCACGGGGAAGCCCTCTAAATCGCGCGGTACTATGTCCTGTGGGGCGAGTTGGGCGGATGGGAGCTTGCGGGTGACTGAGACAACGATGACCGGCTCGTTGGTCATTTCCCCTCCTCGTTTTCGCAGCCCGATGCCCACCCCGACGACGTTAGGCTTGCGCAATAGCTCAGCCTCGTGCGCCTCTTTGACTGTCTTTAGACGTTCAAGTTCTTTCTCTTCCATCCTACACCAATCCTACAATCTGCAAC
>CAZDYW010000019.1:13789-17469 GCA_964509655.1 uncultured Anaerolineales bacterium | reverse complement strand
GAGGGCAACCACGCCACAAGGGAGGGCAACCACGCCACAAGGGAGGGCAACCACAAGGGTTGCCCCTACGCGCTTTTCTTCAATCGTGAGCAAGGCGTGGAGCCTCTGGCCGGGCTGGAGCATTTGCCCACGCGCACCGTGGCGCTGGGTTATAAGCCCTGGCGCATGCTGGTCTGGCTGGGCCAGTTGGCCCGCGCCGGTTTCCTGATGGAGCGCTTGCTGGGAAACGAGGCCGCGCTCTTCCACGCCACCGAGCACCTCTTGCCGCCACTGCGCTCCACCCCCACAGTGCTCACCGTCCACGATCTCATCTTCCGCCACTTGCCAGAGCATCACAAGCCGCTCAATCGCTGGTATCTGAACTCGACCATGCCGCTCTACTGTCGCCGCGCCGATCACATCATCGCCATCTCCGAGTCCACGCGGCGGGATCTGATCGCCGCCTATCATCTCCCACCGGAGAAGATCACGGTTGTGCATGAGGCCGCGGCGCCTCATTTTGGCCCCCGACCGGCACGGGCGGTGGAGGCCGTCCGCGCCCGCTATGGATTGCCGCAGCGCTATCTGCTCGCCGTCGGCACCATCGAGCCGCGCAAGAATCTGCCCCGGCTGCTGAGCGCCTTCGAGATGCTCCACGCCGATGGGTTGATCGAGGCGCTGGTCGTCGTGGGGAAACGAGGCTGGCTCTACGGGGATTTCTTCGCCCAACTGGAGCGCTCGCCGGTGCGCGAGGCGGTGCTTTTCCCCGGATACGTGCCGGACGAGGATCTGCCGGCCATCTATGCCGGGGCGCAAGCCTTGGCGCTGCCCAGCCTCTACGAGGGCTTCGGGCTGCCGGTGCTGGAGGGGATGGCCTGCGGCGCACCGGTAGCTTGTAGCGACACATCATCGCTGCCGGAGGTGGCGGGTGACGCGGCGCTCTACTTCGATCCGCGCGACGTGGACGCCATCACGGGGGCACTGCGCCGCTTGCTGAGCGATGCCGATCTACAAGCCCAAATGCGACAGCGCGGCTTTGAGCGGGCGAGGACATTTTCGTGGAAGCGGGTGGCTGCTGAGACTAAGGAAGTTTATGAGAGCGTGAGACGTAAAACGTAATCAGCGTAATTTGCACCGCTTACGTTTCACGTTTTACGTTTCACGTTTTAGCAGTATAATAAGGAGAGTTGGTAACGAGTGATTTCAGACAGATGGTGTATGACACTCCCACTTCGGAGGTTGACTTTTGGAACTTGATATCGGCACTGTAGAACCTATAAACATCGAGCACGAGATGCGCACCGCCTATCTGGATTACGCGATGAGCGTCATCGTCTCTCGCGCTTTGCCCGACGCCCGCGATGGACTCAAACCGGTTCAGCGGCGCATTCTCTACGCTATGTTTGACCTGGGCTTGCGGCCCAACACTTCTTACAAAAAATCGGCCCGCATCGTCGGCGAGGTGCTGGGGAAGTATCATCCCCATGGCGACACGGCGGTCTACAACGCTATGGCACGTATGGCGCAGGATTTCAGCCTGCGCTATCCGTTGGTCGATGGGCAAGGCAACTTCGGCTCCATCGACGGCGACAGCCCGGCCGCTATGCGCTACACCGAGGCACGTTTGGACAAGATGTCCATCGAGCTCCTGCGCGACATCGACAAGGATACCGTCGATTGGGCCGACAACTTCGACGGCTCATTGCAAGAGCCGGTCGTGCTCCCGACCTGCTTCCCCAACTTATTGGTCAACGGCTCGTCCGGCATCGCCGTCGGCATGGCGACCAACGTCCCGCCCCACAACCTGGTGGAGATCTGCGACGCGCTGGATTATATGATCGATCACTGGGACGATCTGGACGCAGTGACACTCGATGAACTGATGGGGTATGTGAAAGGCCCCGATTTCCCCACCGGTGGAATCGTCGTCGGACGGGAGGGGATCATACAGGCTTACGCCGCCGGGCGCGGGCGCATCATCATGCGGGCCAAGGCAGAGATCGAGGAGATGGAGCGGGGCCGACACCGCATCGCGGTCACGGAGATACCTTATCAGATCAACAAAACCACGCTTCTGGAGCGCATCGCCGATTTGGTTCGCTCCGACCGACTGCCGAGTATCTCCGATCTGCGCGACGAGTCGGATCGGACCGGCCTGCGCATCGTCATTGAACTGAAACGCGGCGCACAGCCACGCAAGGCTCTCAATCGGCTCTTCAAGTATACGCCGCTCCAATCCACCTTCGGGGCGCAGTTGCTGGCCCTGGTGGACGGGGAGCCGCGATTGTTGAGCCTCAAGCGGGCGCTTCAGATTTATGTCGAGCACCGCCGGGATGTGCTCATTCGCCGCACGCGCTACGAATTGGAGAAGGCGCAACATCGCGCCCATGTTCTCGAAGGGCTGCTGATCGCCCTCGACCAGCTCGATGCCGTGATCCAGACCATCCGCCAGTCGCCCGACGTGAGCACCGCCCGCGAGCGCCTGATGGAGCGCTTCTTACTGACCGAGATACAGGCCCAGGCTATTCTGGACATGCCGCTGCGCCGGCTGGCAGCGCTGGAGCGGCAGAAGATTGAGGATGAGTACGCCGAGTTGCAGGATGAGATCAAGTATTTGACCGACTTGCTGGCCTCTCCCCACAAGATACTCCAGATCATCAGGGAAGAGCTATTGGAGGTGAAGGAGACGTATGGGGATGAGCGCCGCACGGACATCGTCCAGGGCGACGCTGAGCTGGACGAGGAGGATCTGGTGGCGGAGGAGGAGGTGCTGATCTCCATCACGGAGCGCGGCTACATCAAGCGCGTGCCGATGGACGTCTACCGCACGCAGGGACGCGGCGGGCGTGGCGTGATCGGCGTGGGCGCTCACGAGGAGGATGAAGTGCTCCATTTCTTCCCTGCCAATACGCTGGATTCCATTCTCTTCTTCAGCGACCAGGGGAAGGTTTATCAGAAACGCGCCTATGAGATTCCCAGCGCGGGCCGCACGGCCAACGGTGATCTTCTGGTGGGCGTCATCGCTCTCGACGCCGATGAGCAGGTCACGGCCGCCATCGCAGTCTCCGATTTCGAGGAGGAAGGCTATCTGACCATGTTCACGCGCAACGGGCGGGTCAAGCGCACGCGCTTGGGCGAATTCGAGAGCGTGCGTCCCAGCGGCCTGATCGCCATCCGCCTGGAGGAAGGTGACGAACTGGGCTGGGTGCGACGGACGCCGGGTGATGAGGAGTTGATCGTGGTCACAGAGCAGGGGCAGGCGCTGCGCTTCGCCGAGAAGGACGTGCGCCCCGTGGCTCGGAATGCTATGGGGGTCTATGCGATCAAGCTGGGAGCCGGGGATCACATCGTGAGCGCCTGTGTGGTCGAGCCGGAGGCGGACTTGCTGGTGGTGACGACGAAGGGGTATGGCAAGCGCACGCCCCTGAGCGAGTTCCGATTGCAGAACCGGTATGGCAAAGGTGTGATGTGCTTCCGGGGCAATCGGAAGCGGGCCGGGATCATCGCCTCGGCGCGGGTGGTGCATCCGGAGGATGAGGTCACGTTTATCACCAGCGGGGGCATCGCGCTGCGCACGCAGGTGGCCGAGATATCCCAGATGGGGCGGGCGACGCGCGGGGTGAAGGTCATGAACCTGAAGCGCGGGGATGAGGTCGCATCGGTGGCGGTGTTGCGAATAGCGAATGAGCGAGTCGGCGAAT
>CAZDYW010000019.1:4406-13689 GCA_964509655.1 uncultured Anaerolineales bacterium | reverse complement strand
GCGAATGAGCGAGTCGGCGAATAGGGAATGATGAATGGTGAATGGGGAGTTTAAGTTTGGGGCAAGGAAAGGACATCATAAAGTCCGAGTTGAGTGTGGAACTACTGCGGGTGGAAGCTGGCAAATTTGCTGAGATCGAGTCAGGGTATGCCAGCGAGGAAATTTATGCCACAACCGATGGTAAAGCGATTGGGACTTACTTTGAGCATAAGTTTCAGGACTATCTCAGTGCTAAATACACGTATGAACGGGGTAGCTCTGCGCGGGGCATTGACTTCCCCGGATTGGGGGTCGATATGAAGGTCACGCGGAGCGCTCAACCTCAGTCATCATGCCCATTCAAATCGGCCCGGCAAAAGATATACGGGCTTGGCTACTCGCTCCTGATTTTTGTCTACGAAAAAGAGGACGACCTGGAAATTCAAAAAGGACGAATGAAAATACTCCATACGATATTTGTAGACAAAGTTCGCACTGCCGATTACCAGACGACCACGGGGTTGCGTAAGATCGTCGAAAATGACGGTAACATAGATGACATTCTGGCCTTTTTCGAGGAGAGGCGCTTGCCGGTCGAAGAAATTGCAGCTAATGCGCTGGCGATGGAAGTGCTTGGGAATCCGCCCCGGATCGGATACTTGACGATATCTAACGCGCTACAGTGGCGGCTTCAATACAGGCGTGCTATTGAGCAGGCCGGGGAGACGGAAGGGATCTTTCGAGTGCGGTAGATGATATGAGCAAGAAAAGGCGTGACCACACGAAAGAGATGGGAGATTTCCAAACGCCCCGCGAGTTTTCAGACGAGGTCTGTGATCTTCTCTTCGAAAGGGGGATCCGGCCCATCTCGATCCTCGAACCTACGTGTGGAAAAGGGAATTTTCTGCTTTCGGCCCTGAATCGCTTCCCATCGGTATCAGAGGCGGTCGGTATAGACATCAATGCCGAGTATGTGAGCCGTCTCAAGGATAAAATTGCCCGCCGCGAGGATTGTCGACAGATCAGAATAACCCAGGGAGATTTTTTCAGCCTCGACTGGAGTGAGATACTAGAGAGCTTACCTGAGCCAATACTCGTTATCGGAAATCCACCTTGGGTCACTAATGCAGATCTGGCTAGGTCAGGCAGCGACAATTTGCCTCGGAAGACAAATCTGTGGAATCTCTCAGGCCTCGACTCCATAACGGGCAAGAGCAACTTCGACATCTCGGAGTGGATGTTGATACATATCTTGAAGCAAATTGAGGGCCGCGATGCAGTTTTGGCGATGTTGTGCAAGACCGGTGTGGCCCGCAAGGTTCTGCTCTATGCATGGGAAAGAGGTATCCAGGTAGAGGAACCTTCCATATACTTATTTGATGCCCGTGAAATCTTTGGAGTTTCTGTAGATGCTTGCTTGCTTATTTGTAAAACCACTCGACAGCAATCTTGCAAGGTCTACAGCAGTTTATCCGATGAGGTACACGAGACGACACTGGGCTTCCGTGACGGGCGCTTGATTTCACGGGCCAGGCTGTACGACCGTTGGGAGCACTTGCAGGGAAATGAGCACTACCGCTGGCGATCTGGCATCAAGCACGATTGCTCTAAGGTGATGGAGCTGGAAAAAGTAGATGGGGGGTACAGGAACAAGTTAGGAGAGCTTTACAATTTGGAGCGCACTTACCTGTATCCGATGCTCAAGAGTTCTGACGTTGCAAAAGGAAATGTTTTAGAACCAAGAAAGTGGATGTTGGTTACACAGAGAAGAATAGGAGAGAGCACGCTTCCCATCAGAGACAGAGCACCGAGGACCTGGAAGTACCTACAGGATCATAGCAATCTCCTCGACAACAGAAAAAGCTCCGTATACGATAATCGACCGCGCTTCTCAATTTTCGGAGTAGGCGAGTACTCCTTTGCACCGTGGAAAGTAGCTGTATCTGGCCTATACAAGAAATTACATTTTGTCATCATCGGATCATACGCGGAGAAACCAATCGTGTTGGACGATACATGTTATTTCATACCGTGTGGTAGTCGAGAAGAGGCCGAGTACATCGCCGCGCTTTTGAACTCGGAAATCGCCGACAAGTTCTTCGAGGCCTTTATTTTCTGGGACAAAAAGCGCCCCATCACAGCGAGTATCCTCCGACGCCTGGATTTAACCGCCCTCGCCAGGGAGTTGGGAACCGAGGAGCAAATGAGGGCTTTCCTGGGCTCTTCGGGGCCTTTGGCTTCTGACAACAAATGGCGCAAGCAACTGAGCTTGAGTATATAGGCCCCGTCGCTTCGCTTACCTGCAAGGTGTAATAAATGCTCGATCAACTAGAAAAGCTACAAACCGGTCAGATGATGGCCCTCATGCCGGAGCCGGAGGTCGAGGCGCTGGCGGAGACTCTGGTAGCTTTCGCTAACTCCGACGGGGGCACGATTCTCGTCGGCGTGGACGAGGATAAGAACGTCACCGGTCAGGCTTTCACCGATGAGGTGGAGATGGCCTTCCAGGTCGCGGCGCAGGAATGTCGCCCGCCGGTAGAGGCGCGTTGGCACCAGGCGGCGGCCGAGGAAGGGATGGTCTTCGCCATCGTGGTCAATCGCAGCCCAGAGCTCCACAGCTTGGCCGACGGGCGCGTGCTGATCCGCGCGGGCGCCGAAAACCGGCCCCTCAGCGGCGAAGAGATACGCCAGTTGGCCGCCACCAAGTCCACCGGAGAATTCGAGTCGGAGCTGGCGCCCGGAGCGCGACGCGAGGATCTAGATGATGAGATCATCGCGGAGTTCAAGGCCAAGTGGGAGGAACGCCGCCGCCGCGAGTGGACGCGTTCACTGGATGATCTGTTGTTCGAGGTGAAAGCGATAGACAAGGAAGGCCGCCCGACCATCGCCGGGGTGCTGCTCTTCGCCTCCAATCCCCAGGCCTTCCTGCCCCAAAGTGGGCTGACCTTCGTCAAATTCGTGGGCACGGAACTGCGCGGCGAGGATGGACAGCCGGGCTACGGGCGCCGCGAGGAGATCGGCGGCCCGTTGCCGCACATCATCCGCCGCACTTGGGAGGTGATGGGCGAGGAAATGCGCACCGGCGCTGTGGTCACCGAGTTGGAGCGGGAGGAGCGCACAGAATACCCCGTCGCCGCCGTGCGCGAGGCGCTGGTCAACGCCGTGGCCCACCGCGATTACCGCCTCGGCGGGCGGCGCATCGAGGTGCGCATGTTCTCCGACCGCATGGAGGTCACCAGCCCAGGCGGGCTGCCCGGCTACATCACCCTGGAAAACATTGTGGATGAGCATTATTCGCGCAATCCGCACATAGTAGCCGGTCTCTATCAGTGGGGCTACATCGAGGAGCTGGGGTTGGGCGTGGACTTGATGATCGATGAGATGGTGCGTGCCGGTCACCCGCCGCCTAAATTCAAGGACACCATTTATTCCTTCACCGTCACGCTCTACAATGTCCGCGAGCGCGAGCCGCAGCCCCCTTGGATGAGCCGCGTGAGTGAACGGCAAGCCAAAGCGCTCTCCTACGTGGAGGAAAGTGGCAGTATCACCAACCGCGAGTACCGCGAGCTTTGCCCCGGCCTCAGTGCCGAGACGTTGCGCCTCGACCTGGCCGATCTGGTGGATAAGGGCATTTTGCTCAAAGTGGGAGCGAAGAAGGGCACATACTACATTTTGAAGTGAATTGAGAATGGAGAATGGAGGATTGAGAATGGAGAATGGAGGATTGAGAATGGAGAATGGAGGATTGAGAATGGAGAATAGAGGGCAGTCTGCAATCCGCAATCCGCAATTTGCACTTAAGCGAAGCGGCGCAATCTACAGTTTCCTCCTCGCTTCTTTGGCCGTCGCGCTGTTGTTATTCTTCCTCGGCGGGGAAGCGACGGCCCACGACATCATCGCCGAATCGGCAGCCGATCCCGGCGCTCCCACAACGCCCTTGCACTCCGAGCAGACCATCACCGGCGGGGTGCTGATCAACGAGATCGTCACCGATCCCCAGCAGGATTGGGGCGCGAACGATTTCAGCGGCGAGCCGGGCACGGGGAGTATCACCGTCACACGTGCGGACGAATGGCTGGAGCTATATGTCATCACGGACGGGCTGGACCTGACCGACTGGACCATTGTGCTGAGCGATTCCACCCCCGTGAGCGGCGACCTCACCGCTGGCGGCGCATTCCAAGTCTCGAATTACATCACAACCGGCGGGGGAAGCTTCACCGAAACCGCCGCCGGAGATTATCTGGTGTTGGGCAACGTGGCGAGCGAAGCCGAGATGAACAATGCCATCTGGATTATTTTGCGAGACGGTGCCGGCGCGGTGATCGATCAGGTGGAGTTGGGGGACGATCCCCAGAACGACGGCGCTGGCGACGGCGCTCCCGACGGCTCCGCCGAGGGCGGGAACGCCACTGACATTTTCGATGAGGCCATCGCCCGCGTGCCCAACGGTGTCGATACGGATGATGACATCCAGGACTTCCGGCAGCAGCGGGCCACTATGGGGGCCAGCAATGACTTCGTGGAGCTCACCATCGCCAAGTCGGTCTCGCCGGACCCGGCCATCGCGGGCTTGAATCTGCTCTACACCGTCACCGTGGCCAATCGAGGCTCGCAGCCCGCCGCCGATGTGGCGCTCTCCGACACGCTGCCTCCCAGCCTCACGCTCTACTCTGTCGATCAGACCGATAACGACTCCGGATCTTTCAGCTTCCCCAATGGGACGCATCAGAACACGGTCTGGGACACCGGGCGGCCTCTCGTTTCGGATGATGACTGGCTTTATCTGGAGGATACCCTCACTCCCACCGGCGTTTACACCTCCAGCGTGATGGACGCCTATAATTGGGTGGATTGGAGCGAGATGGTCTGGTGGCCTCGGCGACCCTACTGGAAACCCTTGCCCAATGGTGGACAGAGCGAGACCTTCTACGATCTATCCAACGCCGACATGACGGGCAATGCAACGCTTCTCCATCTGGATGAAATCTCCGGCGCGGCTGTTTTCAGCGACAGCTCTGGGCTAGGTCATTATGGCATCTGTCCCGCCGCGATCAGCGAGACCTGCCCCACGGCAATCGAGCAGGGACGCTTCAACGGCGCGCTCCACTTCGACGGCGCGCTCAGCCAGACTGTGATCATCACCGACGAGGCCGAACCGGCCCGCTACGCCATCGAGCTTTGGGTGTACCCCTCGACCGTCACCGATACCAGCTTCATCCTGCGCACCGACGCGCTGAGCGGGACGCAGCACAACTTCTCCCACCTCCTGGGAATATCCGGCGGCAAGTTCTTCCATTACGTGGACGATGGCCGGGCACGCCAGGTCGTCGGCTCCACGGATGTGATGACCGATACCTGGTACCACCTGGTCGGCATCGCGCAGAGCGGCGGCGATCTGGAGCTTTACGTCAATGGCGAGCGGGAGGGTCACCGAGGGGGCATCGGCGCGCTCTGGGAGGGCGGCGATCAATATCGGCTGGGCTCCGCCTTCGGCTCGACCGAGACCCTCGCGAGCGGCTCATATTTCAGCGGCGCCATCGACGAGGTGGCGATCTACAGCCGCACGCTCTCCGCGGCCGAGATTCGGGATCACTACCTGCGTGGCGCGCTGCGTTTGCGTTTCCAGGTGCGCGTCTGTGACGACGCCGCTTGTGAAGGAGAGGCTTTCTTCGGCCCCGGCGGGCTGACCACGACCCACTACTCTGAGCTGGGGAACACGGGCTTGACCACGGAGCCCGCGGCCTCATTACCCGATTCCCTGGGGCGTCATCGTTACCTCCAGTATCGCGCCTTCCTGGAGACCGACGCTCCCTCTTACTCTCCGGAGCTGCACCAGGTGGAGTTCCGGCCTGAGCATCGCGCGGTGACCGCCACACAGGGGAGTTGCTTCGCCGCGAGTTCCAGCTCATTCACCTGCACACTGGACACGATCCCGTCCGGCGCGGTGGTCACCGTGACCGCCGGGGCGCACATTCACCCCTCGGCGCTGGGCGTCATCACCAACACCGCCGCCGTCACCGCCCCGCTCGACTTTTATCCGAGCAACAACGTCGTGAGCCTGACCTCGACGGTGGACGCCGAGACCGATCTGGTCATTTTCAAGCAGGATGACGAGGACGAGGAGGGCGAATGGGCGAGCGATATCGACGTCGATTGGGACGTCGGCGGCAAAGATCCGGTCAGTCCGGGCGAGCTGTTGACCTACACGCTGCGCGTCCGCAACGATGGCCCCAGCACGGCCCGCGCGGTGACCGTCACCGATGAGCTACCGGCCGGCATGGTGGGTTATGCTTCCGGCGATTCCGGCTGGGTTTGCGGCCCACCGGCCAACACCATCACCTGCACGCGCGACAGCATGCTCCCGACCTATGGCTGGCAGGGTCTCTATGAATGGGAACACATCGTCATCACCGCCACCGCGCCGCCCACCATCGGCGTGATTACCAACACCGCCTGGGTCACGTCCACCACGTTCGAGACGATCACGGACACGGCGGATAATTCGGTCACCGAGACGACCACCATTATGCCCGTGGCCGACGTGTCCATCGACAAGAGCGACAGCCCCGACCCGGTCGATCCGCAATCGACGCTCCATTACACCGTCACGGTGACTAATCGTGGCCCCTACACTGCCACCGGCGTGGTGGTGACCGACACGCTGCCGACCGGGCTGGAAGGTCATCTTTTCAACGACGACGGCTGGTCTTGTAGCGCCTCGGATGGGCGGTTGATCTGCGAGCTAGAACATCCGCTCGCTGCGACGCTCTCCGCCGGCTTCAATCTCACCGTCACCGCGCCGATCAGCGGCTTCCTGGATAACAGTGTCCACGTCACCGCCGATCAGCATGACCCGGACGAGGATAACAACTGGGACGCGGCCTACACGGTCGTGCGGCCCGTGACCGATCTCGCCATCGGCAAATGGGACGCGCCCGATCCGGTGGACGCTGCGGCGGCGCTCACTTACACCATCGTCGTCACCAATGAGGGCCCCTTGCCCGCCGGGGCTTACTCGACCACGATTGAGGCTCAAAACGATAATACCCTCCGCGTTCACCTGCACGAGGGCCGCGCGGCTCCTTACCGCTCCAGCATATTCCTCAACAGCGTGCCCGGACTGGTCGGCGATTTGACCGTCACGCTGCACGATGTCAGTCACAGTTATCCCAGCGATTTGAGCGTGCTGCTGGTGGGGCCGGACGAGCGGGCTGTGGTGCTGATGGCGAACGCCGGCGGTGGCTCCAGGGTGGAGGGTTTGACGTTGACCTTCAGCGACGACGGGGTGCCGATGGCTGAACCGCTCACCTCGACCCTGTACGCGCCGACCAATAACGGTTTCTCCAAGGACTTCGAACCCCCGGCTCCGGAAGGTCCCTACGGCAGCAGCTTGTCCACGTTTTACAACAGCGATCCCAACGGTCACTGGCGGCTCTATGTTTATGACAACATCTATTCCGATGGCGGCGAGATTGGCGGCTGGAGCTTGCGGGTGAGGACATTGACGACCGACACGGTCACGCTGACCGACACGCTCCCCGCCGGGCTGACCGATCTGTCCATCGAACAGCCGACGGGCTGGGATTGCGATCTGGCAGTCAGCCCCTTGAGCTGCACGGGCGATTGGCTGGCGGTGGATGATCCGGCTGTTTTCACCATCAAGGCCTCCGCGCCTATCACGCCTGGGATCATCACCAACACTGCCGCTATCACCTCCACCACGACGGACTTCTGGACGGGCGGCAACGGTTCGCCCAACTCGGCCACGGTGACTACCACGGTGCGGGCGGTAGCCGATCTGGAGATCGACAAGCAGGCCCACGCTCCAGCGGTGCTGATCGCCGATTCGCTCACCTACACGCTGACGGTCAGCAACGCCGGGCCGAGCCCCGCGGAGGGGCCCATCACGGTGACCGATCACCTGCCCGCCGGGCTGACCAATATCAGCGCGGGCGGCTGTGACCTCTCGGCCTTGCCGCTGGTGACCTGCACGCTGGGCGGCCTGGCGCCGGGCGAGGCGACGGAGATCATCATCACCGCCACCGCGCCGCTGACGCCGTCTATCGTCATCACCAACAGCGCCAGCCTGACTGTCACGACGCCCGATCCTGAGCCCTTGAACAACACCGCGCTGGTGAGCGTGACCGTGGAGGATTTGCCCGTGCGCTACGTTTACCTGCCACTGGTGATGCGCAATTACGCCGTCGCGCCCGATCTGGTCGTGGATAGTATCGTTGCCACCTCCAGCGGCGTGACGGTCACCATCAGCAACCAGGGGGACGCGCCCGTCACGGACGTCATCACGGATGAGTTCTGGGTCGACGTTTACATCGAACCCGACAGCCCACCGACGGGCGTCAACCAGACCTGGGAGATGCTCGGAAGCCAAGGGCTGGTTTGGGGCGTGGAGGTGAGCAACTTGCCCTTGGAGCCAGGTGAATCGCGCACGCTGACGGTGGGCGACGCGAGTTTCCGGGCGGGGAAGAGCGAGGTATCCTGGCCGTTGCCCGTCGGCACGTCGATCTGGGCCCAGGTGGATTCGGCTAACTCCGATACCGATTATGGCGCGGTACTGGAGAACCACGAGATCGTGGGCGGGGAGTATAACAACATTAGGGGACCGGTCTATTCGACAGAGTAGGTTGTTTCAATCTCAAAGATTGAACCAATCTATTCACAGAATGTATATGGGGAGAATAGTGATGATTAGAAAACGAGCTCTCGTTCGTTCAGAGGTATTGTTCATTCCCGTGCTGGCTATCGTTCTGATCGGCGTGGTATTGATGAGCGATCCGCTTTCGACGCCCGCGCGGGCGTTGCCGCCTCGGCCCACCGCTGAGCCCACGGTTGAGCCTACGCCCACAGCCGAGCCCACGCCCCGTTCCCCGACCGCCAAGGATGTGGAGACCGGCGGCTACATCGAGCTGCGGGTGGAGTTCCCGTCTGACTGGTCGTGGCGCGAATCGCCCTGGCAGGATGTGTGGACGGTGGTGCAGTGGCAAGATGTTCATGGGGACTGGCGTGACGTCGAGGGCTGGCAGGGCGGCTTGGATGGCGTATCACTTACACTCGCCATCGATGGGGGCATGAACGTGACGGGCGAGAAGGTTTGGTGGGTAGCCAAGCCGCAGATGGGCAAAGGGCCATTCCGCTGGGCGGTCTATGGCTCTGCGGGCGGCGAATTGCTCGCCACGAGTGATGACTTCTACCTACCATCCGAGCCCCACGAAGTTAAAAGTATCGAATTGCGAATAGCGAATGATGAATGATGAATGTTGAATGAGTTCGTTATTCTCCATTC
>CAZDYW010000019.1:0-4306 GCA_964509655.1 uncultured Anaerolineales bacterium | reverse complement strand
ATTCTCCATTCAAGTAGGGAGGTTCTATGCGTATTCTCATCACCGGCGGTGCCGGTTTTATCGGCTCTCACCTCTGCGACAAGTTGCTGAAGGATGGTCACGAGGTAATCGCAATGGACAACTTGATGACCGGCACGGTGAACAATATCGCCCATCTTTCTGGGCATGAGCGCTTTCACTTCATCAAGCACGATGTGACCAACTATATCTTCGTCGATGGGGCGCTCGACGCGGTGCTTCACCTGGCGAGCTTGCCCAGTCCGGTGGATTACCTCAACTATCCCATCCAGACGCTCAAGGTGGGCGCGTTGGGTACGCACAAGACTCTGGGGCTGGCGATGGAGAAGGGGGCGCGTTACCTGCTGGCCTCTACATCGGAGGTCTACGGCGATCCCTTGGAACATCCGCAACGGGAGGATTATTGGGGCAACGTCAATCCCATCGGGCCGCGCGGCGTATATGACGAGAGCAAGCGCTTCGCCGAGGCGCTGGTGATGGCCTATCATCGTTATCACGGCGTGGATACGCGCATCGCAAGGATCTTTAACACTTATGGCGAGAGGATGAGGATGGACGATGGGCGCGTGGTGCCCAACTTCGTCTGCCAGGCGCTGCGCGGTGAGCCGCTCACCGTCTACGACGAGGGGAAGCGCACCCGCTCCTTCTGCTATATCAGCGATCAAGTCGATGGCCTGGTGCGGCTACTTCTCTCCGAGGAAACCGATCCGGTGAACATCGGTAACCCTGATGAGATGAGCATTTTGGACTTCGCCCACAAGGTGCTGGAGGTGACCGGTAGCGATTCGCCCATCACGTTCGTCACGCCGGAGGACGCTCGCACTGCTGACGATCCGCAGGTGCGCTGCCCCGACATCAGCAAGGCCCGCCAGGTTTTGGATTGGGAACCACGGGTGGATCTGGAGGATGGGCTGCGACATACCGCCGATTATTTCCGCGGTCGCATCTGAACAAATAGGGGAGGCCGACCGACGGCAGAAGTAATCTGAAACCGGGTTTCTCCCAGAAACCCGGTTTCGGGCGTAAGGGCGGTGCGGGAGCGTTTCTTTCGTTTGCAACCTTGTGATGTATAATACGTATAGAAATTAGCTGGAGACACACAGTTTCCGCGGAGCACGTGGGTGACTAACGAATCAGAGTGGATTCAAGCAGCACGCGAGGGTGATCGAGTCGCCTTCGGGCGTCTGGTTGAGGCTTATCAGACTCCCGTCTTCAACCTGGCCTACCGTATGATGGGCAACAGAGCGGAGGCCGAGGAGGCGGCGCAAGAGGCTTTCCTGCGAGCCTATGTCCATCTGGATAGCTATGATCCGGAGCGATCTTTCAGCACGTGGCTGCTCTCCATCGCATCCCATTATTGCATCGACCGGCTGCGACGGCGACGCATCGACTGGTTGCCGCTGGAGGAGGAGATCGCCGAGCCGGAGGGCTTGGCGAAACCCAGTCCGAACCCGGAGAGTGTGGTCGCGCAGCACGAGCGGGAGGCTTGGATACAGCGATTGTTGGGGCGACTTTCACCCACCGACCGGGCCGCTATCACGCTCCACTATTGGTATGATTGCCCTTATACGGAGATAGCCGAAGTGCTGGACCTGACAGTGAGCGCGATCAAATCGCGGCTCTACCGGGCGCGGCGTGCTCTGGCGGAGATGATGGAAGAGGAGAATGGGGAATGGGGAATAGAGAATGGGGAATAGAGAATGGGGAGTGGAGGATGAAGAGTAGAGATAGCGGCCGCCTGGACGAGCAGGAGCGTATGCAGGCCCTTGATGAACTGTTCGCCTCAGCCTCCATTTTGCAAGCGCCGGTTGGGCTGCAAGCGAATATTATGGCCCGCATCGAGCGCCGGGCGCGCGCTCGGCGCGTGCTGACGGGCGGCGTGGCGTTGGCGTTGGGAACTGTGGCGCTGAGCGTGCTGGTGTTTGCGCCCGCGCTACTCGGCTTGTTATCCAAGTTGAACCTTGCGCCGGCGTTGATCAGCGGCGGGCCGCAGACTCTGGCGCAACTGATGGCGCTTTTGCAGGCCTTAGCGCGTGCTTTGCTCGTCTTGTGGGATCAATTAGCCATTCCCCTGACCCTCTTGGTTCTGATGAGTTTGGCCTTGGCCTTGGCGCTGAATATGATCTGGATCGGGACGATGCGACGCCTGCGCACAGCGCACGGATAAGGAGGATTGGCCCATGGGTAGATTTATGATTTTAGTGGTGACGATTTTGCTGGCGATCGGGTGCCTCGCTTGTGGCGTCACACCAGATGTACCGGACATTGACATCAAGGTGCCGACGATTGCGGTGGGTGAGATGCAGGATGAACGACATTCCATCCCGCTCGCCGATGCGGGGCCGACGAGGGTTGAGGTCACCTTCGGTTTGGGCAAGCTGGAACTGGAAAGCGGCGCGTCGGACGAACTTTTCTCCGGTCACTTCCGCTACAACGTCGAGCGTTGGGCGCCGGATGTGATCCGGCGCGGCGACTCGCTCACCATAAGGCAGGGCGGGGACGAGGATAACTGGGGTATACCCACCGGCAACATCCATAATGAGTGGGACTTGAAGTTTTCGCCCCAAGTTCCCCTTGAAATGGACCTGAAGCTCGGCGCCGGGGACGGCGATCTGGATTTCACCGGGTTGCAGCTATCGGCGCTCGATCTCGACACGGGGGCCGGGGATTGCATTATGTACTTCGACGAGCAGAATCCGGTTGATATGGACCACATCACGCTGGACACGGGCGCCTCAAGGGTCGAGATGCTGCGGGTTGGCAACGCCAGCCCGGCCGAGGTTAAGCTTCAGGGCGGCGTGGGCGACATCAAACTTGACCTCACCGGTGCCTGGAGGAACTCTGCCGAGGTGGGGGTAACAGCCGGCGTGGGGTCGGTCACCATACGCTTGCCCGACGAAGTGGGCGTGCGCGTCGAAACGAGAGGGGGGCTCTCGGACGTCGATGCGCCCGACTTGCAGCGCGAGGGCGACGTCTACACCAACGCTGCCTTCGGCGAGGCGGAGACCGAACTGCGCATTCAGCTCACAACCGGAGTCGGCACGGTGAAATTGATCGAGGAGTGAATTGAGAATAGGGAATGGAGAGTGGAGAATGGAGAATGGAGAGTGGCTGAAGATTCAGCCGAGAATGGAAAATAGAGCAAACTCGCCGTTATTCGTGATTCGCAACTTGCAACCTGCAATTTGCAATCTGCAATTTGCAATCCTACTGCTCTTCGGTTTGTTCCTCTTGGTCTCTGCCAGGCCGGTGATGGCGGCGGGAGAACTACCGGACGATGGGACCGTCATCTGGAATGAGGACTACACCTTGGCCGAGGGTGACGTTCTGGAGGGAGATCTGATCGTCTTCAATGGAGATGTGGAGTTGGAAGTCGATAGCCACGTCCAGGGTTCCGTGGTCGTCTGGAACGGCGATGCCAATGTGGAAGGTCAGATCGAAGGAGAGTTGGTCGTCTCTGGCGGGAACATCGAGCTCGGCGACGGTGCCTGGGTGCAGAGCGATGTGGTTTGCACGTGGAACTGTGACATAAAGCTTGCGGAGGGTGCCCGTGTGGACGGTGAGGTAATTGAGGGGCCGTCTCTGCGCGGCTTCCGTTTCACTCCTGGGCGCGATTTTATGGATGCGCCCTTCTCGCGAATTCCACAAGCGCCGTTCTGGACCTCTGGGCCGGAGGAAGTGATAGCTTGGGTGCTGCGAACTCTGCGCGGTATCGTCACCATCCTGGTCATCGCGATAATCTCCGGGCTGGCGGCGCTGATCTGGCCCGATGAAACGGCTCAGGTAGGAAGCACTGCCTTCGAGTATCCCTGGCCGAGCCTGGGCATTGGTTTGTTGACCTCGGCGGCGGCAACGGCGCTCATTTTGACTCTGGCGATAACCATCTGTCTCTCTCCGATAGCGTTTTTCGCGGCTCTCGTCGTGAGCGCTGTCGGTCTGTTCGGATGGGCCGCCGTCGGCGCAGCGGTTGGCAAGCGCTTGCTGCAAGCGCTGAACGTTCGCGAGGTCGAATCGCCCTGGGGAGCGGGGCTAGGTAGCTTGCTCATCACCTTGATCAGCCTGGGATTGAGCGCCGCTTTCTGCCTGGCGCCGCTGGGGTGGCTGCTGACGGTGATCCTGGGCTGCCTGGGATTGGGCGCGGTGGTATTGACCCGTTTCGGCACGATACCTTACGTCCCCGGTCAGATGGCACAGTCTCCATCACCGGCCCCGGATGCGCTCCCGCCTGGGGATGAAGAATGATGCAGGATGCAAGACGCATGATGCACGGTGCAGACACATAGCCATA
>CAZDYW010000018.1:0-17606 GCA_964509655.1 uncultured Anaerolineales bacterium | reverse complement strand
CCAAACTGGTGGTACCAGAGTGCGAGGATATCCTTCGACGAGTCCTTCTACCTCGACGCCGAGACCCGCGGCGAGAACGACGTCACCATTCAACGTATTCGAAGATTTCATCCGGACACGCCGCGAGGATCGGGTACCGCTGGTCGACAGCGGTGAGGCTGCGCCTCTCCTCACCGCTGAGATGGTGATATACGAGGCAGCCAGACTTCTACCGGCCGCCTGACACCTGTGTCAGGGCACCGGCGAAGCAGTACAGAGCCCACGTAGGTGGGTGAAGCCAGGAGGTTAAGGCATGACCGATGCCAGATGGCAACTGGACACTGAGCGCTTCTTCGGTCCCGACTCGATGCAGCGTAAGGTCGCGGGTGCCCTTTACGAGAGGGTGGCTGAGCTGCCCATCATCAGCCCGCACGGACACGTCGGCTATACTGAAGGCCACTATGGTTCTCTCTACAATAGAGGGCTGACCCCTGCAATGCTGAACCTAACTGTTGCTGACTTTGGCATCGTCGGCTCGTTAAGCTGGCGGTGGACTGAAGCCTATCTTGGATTGAGTCCTATAGCAGACGGCGCAGAGCCGTCTGCTCGGGCGAGTCTCACAACGCTATTGCGGCGAAAATGCTCCCGAGATGGCGGCTCTCGACGTCTTCAAAGGCTTCGTAGGAAGGCTTGATATCGTGTGAGGAGGTGATGCACACAGATAGACCGTGGGTAGTGAAATCGACGGTGAGCACTACATCGCCTGCCCGAGAATCTAGGGTAGGCAAAACAGGGCGACAAATAGAGGAGGAAAAGATGTCTTTATCAGGAAAATGGTCTCTGCTGAGCATAGCGACAGTCTCTGTTTTAGTGGTTGCGTTAGTTCTTACCGGGTGTGCCGGTCCAGAACCGGAACCGACGGAGACTGTGGCAGAAGCTCCAACCGAAGCCCCTACGGAGGCTCCAGAGGGCGAACAGGAAGGCATACTGCGGGTGAGCGCCCCTCCATGGATCTTCAAGAAGTTCCCGCTTGAGGACGTTGCGGCTCGCTTCGAGAAGGATCACCCAGGTGTGACAGTCGAGCTCACGCGAGTCGACAAGTGGAATGCGCCGGCCTACATTACCGACTGGAAGAATGGCGAAACGCCTGTCGACGTGTTCGTTGGTGGTAGTGGTTCCATGCTTGGCCCAGTCATCGCTGGCGACTGGCTTGAACCTATGGACGGCATGCTAACCGACCATATGGCTGCGGATGAATTCGTGGGTGGCTTCCTTGCTGCAGGCTACTACAAGAAGCCCGATGGCTCGGGCGCTTACTATCCCGTCCTTCCGTACATGGGCGAGGTTGCCATTATTGGCGTTAACACCGAACTCATGGACAAGGCCGGTCTCATGGAGGATGGTTATCCAGTTCCCATTCCGGGTTGGGGAGAGGACGAGTTCTTCGGTTGGTTCGAGAAGCTTGGCGAGCAGTCGCCGACCGGCGCCCACGTCCAGATCTGGGACCGTGAGTTCATGCAGTACGACTACTGTGCTCCGATCATGGCTATGGGTGAGGACTGCTTCACCGCGGAAGGCTTTGATGTCTCCAGCGAGGTCGCCGAGAAGTGGCTCGGCTACGTGCAGAAGATGAACGAGGAGGGACTAGGCGCTTGGACCGTTACGGATGATGACGGCTACTCCAAGTGGAAGACCGGCGCCGCCGGCTCCTTCTTCGCTGCCCAGGGTCACATTATGGAGCTGGTTAGCGTCACCGAGGACGATTCTGACATCGCCTACCTTGGCTGGCCTGGCGCCGAGCAGAATGGCAGCATCATCTGGACCCACTCCGTCTGGATGCCCAGGGTCTCGCCCAACAAGGAACTTGGCAAGGCCTTCATTCGTGAGCAGATCTTCTCGAAGCACTTCCAGCAGTGGAGCTTCAACAACTACGGGAAGCTGCCCGTAATGAAGGACTACTATGGCGAGGGTATCACCTGGTTCCAGGATCAGATGCCCACGATTCTGGCGGTAGCCGACGCCTCCAAGCCGGTTCCGCTCTACACGGACATGCAGGAGTACCTCGATATCCTCGTGAAGTACCTCCCTGAGGCGGCTTTCGGCCGCATGGAGGTGGAGGAGGCACTCCAGGCTGTTCAGGAAGAGAGCGCCAATCTGGACTTCACAGACTTGCGAGCCTCGGCAGAGGAGGCGGCCGAGGAGGAGCCCGCGCCAGTGGCAGAGCTGGAAGGCATACTGCGGGTGAGCGCCCCTCCATGGATCTTCAAGAAGTTCCCGCTTGAGGACGTTGCGGCTCGCTTCGAGAAGGATCACCCAGGTGTGACAGTCGAGCTCACGCGAGTCGACAAGTGGAATGCGCCGGCCTACATTACCGACTGGAAGAATGGCGAAACGCCTGTCGACGTGTTCGTTGGTGGTAGTGGTTCCATGCTTGGCCCAGTCATCGCTGGCGACTGGCTTGAACCTATGGACGGCATGCTAACCGACCATATGGCTGCGGATGAATTCGTGGGTGGCTTCCTTGCTGCAGGCTACTACAAGAAGCCCGATGGCTCGGGCGCTTACTATCCCGTCCTTCCGTACATGGGCGAGGTTGCCATTATTGGCGTTAACACCGAACTCATGGACAAGGCCGGTCTCATGGAGGATGGTTATCCAGTTCCCATTCCGGGTTGGGGAGAGGACGAGTTCTTCGGTTGGTTCGAGAAGCTTGGCGAGCAGTCGCCGACCGGCGCCCACGTCCAGATCTGGGACCGTGAGTTCATGCAGTACGACTACTGTGCTCCGATCATGGCTATGGGTGAGGACTGCTTCACCGCGGAAGGCTTTGATGTCTCCAGCGAGGTCGCCGAGAAGTGGCTCGGCTACGTGCAGAAGATGAACGAGGAGGGACTAGGCGCTTGGACCGTTACGGATGATGACGGCTACTCCAAGTGGAAGACCGGCGCCGCCGGCTCCTTCTTCGCTGCCCAGGGTCACATTATGGAGCTGGTTAGCGTCACCGAGGACGATTCTGACATCGCCTACCTTGGCTGGCCTGGCGCCGAGCAGAATGGCAGCATCATCTGGACCCACTCCGTCTGGATGCCCAGGGTCTCGCCCAACAAGGAACTTGGCAAGGCCTTCATTCGTGAGCAGATCTTCTCGAAGCACTTCCAGCAGTGGAGCTTCAACAACTACGGGAAGCTGCCCGTAATGAAGGACTACTATGGCGAGGGTATCACCTGGTTCCAGGATCAGATGCCCACGATTCTGGCGGTAGCCGACGCCTCCAAGCCGGTTCCGCTCTACACGGACATGCAGGAGTACCTCGATATCCTCGTGAAGTACCTCCCTGAGGCGGCTTTCGGCCGCATGGAGGTGGAGGAGGCACTCCAGGCTGTTCAGGAAGAGAGCGCCAATCTGGACTTCACAGACTTGCGATCGAAGTAACCTGTGTGAGAGGCTTGTCAGCGGGCGGGGAGGGAATGGCCTCCTCGCCTGCTGGCTATGCACTGCGAGGGGGTGCCAAATGAGATGGGTATCAAACCGGAGGGTCCAAGAGAGAATCAGCCTGTTGATATTCTTGGCTCCGATGCTAGCCTTCGTCTTTGTCTTTATTGCCTTTCCGATCCTGTTTTCAGGTTACCTCAGCTTTTCTGAATACGATTACGCACAGGATGACTACCCGAGGTTTATTGGCCTGAAGGGGTATCGCGATATGCTGTTCGAGGACTCCTTGTTTCACACCGCGCTCGTAAACCAGTTCAAGTTCGCCATTCCGTACTTCACAATCACATTTGTCGTCTCCCTCGGCCTGGCAATCATCGTGGGCGAGCTGACCCGCGGTATTCAACTCTTTCAGATTATCTTCTATCTGCCAATGATCATTCCGATGTCGCTGGTCGGCATCGCGTTCACTTGGATCTTATCACCGGATCTAGGAATCCTTAACCACATCCTGAGGACAATCGGTCGCGAATCGTGGGCGAAGCACTGGTTCGGGAACCCTAACACAGCCCTCTACGGACTGGTGATAGCCCGATCGTGGAAGATGATTGGATTCACCTTCATCGTCTTTCTGTCCGGCGTTCAAGCAATTCCAAGGAGTCTTCGTGAGGCTGCAGAAGTAGACGGTGCGAGCTTTGTCCAGGAGGTATGGTACGTAGTCATTCCATTGTTGAGACCTTATCTTCTAGCCGGCGGCATCTGGATCACGATCAACTCCATCAAGGTCTTCACGCTGCCCCACATGGTGACCCAAGGTGGCCCCGGCGTTTCAACTCTGACATTATATCTATACTCTTGGAAAGCGGCCTTTCAGCGATATGATATGGGGCTGGCCTCTCGAATTGCCTACTTCACGGCGCTCATCATCCTGATCTTAGCCTGGGCGTTGAACATGATACTGAAACCTGAATCGGCAGAACGGTTCTGAGGAGTCATACAATGAAGAGCCAGCAACAGACTACACGCCCCGTCGCCGGTAAACGAGTGGTAAGGATCTCCTATTTGATAGCTATTGCCGCTGCTATTGTCTTCCTGTTCCCTCCTTTCTGGATGCTGGTAACCTCTCTGCGTCCTAGCAAAGAGATTTACCAGTATCCTCCGACGATCTTACCGAGCAGACTTACACTGGAAAACTACATCTATGTGCTGACGGAAATGGAGGGGTTCCGCTACTTCCTCAACAGCGTCATCGTCACCGTCTCGACCGTCCTCTTGGTTGTGGTTTCGAGTGCGATGGGAGGATACGCATTCGGCGCCCGTGAGTTCCGGGGGAAGAACCTGCTGTATCTGGGAATTGTCTTCGTGCTTACGATTCCGTACATCATGTACCTGATACCTATCTATATGATGGAGGACCGGTTAGGCATAAGAAACAATTGGCTGGGTCTCATACTCCCCTATGTCGCGCTTAACCTGCCCTGGGGGCTGTTGATCATGCGCAGCGCCTTCTCAACAATCCCGCTTGAGATCAGGGACGCAGCCATCATCGACGGATGTAGCGAAATTCAACTCTGGTATAAGGTCTTGTTGCCCATCACGCGCCCGGCCCTAGCGGCGACGACCATCATAACCTTTGTCTTTGCCTGGCAGGAGTACCTCTTTGCATCCACACTCATGACCAAGAACCAATGGCAGACTCTCCCCGTGGGTATCGTATGGCTACGCGATGAACTCCAGACCATGGTGTTCGGGCGTGTCGGGGCGATGTTCGTGCTTTCATTTCTGCCTGTTTTCATACCTTTCGTACTGCTGCGCAACTTCTTCGTCAGAGGGCTGAGCGAGGGCATGCTGAAGGGGTGAGGTCACAGCCGGTTTCATGTTCTGCGGATGAGGTGCGATTCCAGTGCCCCTGGGCTGAATTGCGTGTGACCTGCTGGTCAGAGGCAAGGTGCCCGCGCCGACGTTGTTGTGCTCGGTCAGTTGGAAACCAAGCCTCACGTAGAGAGCTGATCACATAACTGTAGTTCTCTGAAAGCAGTGGATCAAGTGTAGTACGACCGAGGAGAAGCTCGAATGCCCAACCAGAAGACCGTTAACTTCGCTATCCTGGGCGCTGGCATGGCAGCCGACTTCCACCGCCAGGCTGTTGAGGCCAACGCTGCGGCAGGCACGCGCCTCGAAGCTGTGGCGCATTACGGCCCAGAACGCTTCGACGCGATCAGCGCCGAGTTTGGCGCCCCGTGCAGGATGTACGAGGATGTCCTCGCCGATCGGGATGTAGACGTCATTTGCATCTGTACCCCCAGCGGTCAGCACGCGAGCCAGGCCATCGCTGCTGCCGAAGCGGGGAAACACGTGCTGGTGGAGAAGCCCATGGCCTTGAGCCTGAAGGCTGCCGACGTTATGATAGACGCCTGCGACGAGGCTGGGGTCAAGCTGGGCGTCACGCTGCAGCGCCGGGCCGAGCCGCTCTTCGCGCGTGTCCACGACGCCGTCGAGGCCGGCGACCTCGGCGATCTTACCTTGGGGCTGGTGACGCTCCCGTACTACCGGTCGCAAGCCTACTTCGACCAGGCCGACTGGCGGGGAACTTGGGCCTTGGACGGCGGCGGTGTGCTCATGAACCAGGGCATCCATCTGGTGGACCTACTGGTGTGGATGATGGGCGACCCCGTGTCGGTGCAAGCTTACGCCGACACGCTCCAACGTGCCATCGAGGTGGAGGATACGCTCACGGCGACGCTTCGCTTCGCAAACGGCGCCCTGGCTACCATAACCGCCACGACGACGGCTTCACCGGGCTTCCCTCACCGGTTCGAGCTCTATGGCACGAAGGGCGGCATCCAGGTGGAGGGCGAATCTGTCACGCGATGTCTGCTGACCGACCCAGGCCAAGCGACTCTTGAATCTACGGTGACTGGGGTGGCTGCTGGCGCCGGATCCGGTGGCGATCCTCGGGGCATCGCGCCCACGGGCCATATCAACGTCTTCCACGATTTCATTGCGGCGCTGCGCGAGGACCGCGCACCTCGAATCGACGGAACAGAAGGGAGAAGAAGCCTCGCCGCGGTACTCGCGATCTACGAGGCGGCTGGCATGCTTTAGGCACTTGAGGTTCCCACGACGGCGAGAGGATACAGCAGCGTGAAGCGCATAGAGCTGGCTGGAGCCAACAGGGAGTGTCCATCGCTGTCAAATCTAAGGCCCTGGGAGCATAGGTAACCGCTACGTGAAGCCAGGAGGTCAATCTATGACGGATATGAGATGGCAGTTGGATCCAGACCGCTTCTTCGATCCCGATCCAATGCAGCGGCAAGTCGCACGCGAGTTATACGAAACGGTGGCCGACCTGCCCATCATTAGCCCACATGGGCACGTGGATCCGAGTCTTTTTGCCGAAGAGGACGCCACATTCGGCACACCTGCCGAGATGTTCATCATCCCCGACCATTACGTCTTCCGCATGCTTTACTCTCAGGGAATCCCCCTGGAGTCGCTGGGCGTACCGCGGATCGATGGAGGAGAGGTGGAGCAGGATCATCGCAAGATCTGGCAACTCTTCGCCGAGAACTTCCATCTCTTCCGGGGCACGCCTACCGGCATCTGGCTGATGCAGGAGCTGATCGAGGTCTTCGGTGTCGATCGGAAACTTGATGGTGAGACCGCTCAAGCGATCTACAACCAAATCGAGGACAAGCTAGCCCTGCCTGCTTTCCAACCCCGCCCGCTTTTCGATCGGTTCAACATTGAGGTGCTGACCACGACCGACGCTGCCACGGATACGCTGGATCACCACAGGCAGATCAAGGCGGCCGACTGGAAGGCTGACATCCGGCCCACCTTCCGTCCCGACGCGGTCGTCAACATCCTGACCGACGGCTGGCGCGAGAGCATCGATGCGCTCAGCGAGATGAGCGGCATCACGGTCGGCTCCTACCATGCTTTTATTCGGGCATTGGAGGACCGACGCGCCTTCTTCAAGTCAATGGGCGCTACTGCCACTGACCATGCGGCGGTGTCGGCCCGTACGATGGAGCTTGCCCAAAACGAAGTCGAGGCGATCTTCCAGCGCGCGTTGCGAGGGGAGGCGACGGAGAGGGACGCCCGGCGATTCACCGGTCATATGATGATGGCCTTCGCCCGCATGTCGATCGAGGACGGCCTGGTCATGCAGTTTCACGTGGGATCGGTGCGCAACCACAACCGACGGCTCTACGAGCGCTTCGGGCCCGACGTGGGAGCCGACATCCCGCGCCGCAGCGAGTTCACGAAGAATCTACGTCCATTGCTCAACAAGTACGGCAACGATGCGCGCCTGACCTTCATTGTCTTCACGCTGGATGAATCGACCTATTCCCGCGAGCTGGCGCCGCTGGCCGGGCACTATCCGGCGATGAAGCTGGGCCCGCCCTGGTGGTTCCACGACAGCCTGAACGGGATGCGGCGATACTTCGCCCGGGTGATGGAGACGGCGGGCCTCCGCAACACCGTCGGGTTCAACGACGACACCCGGGCCTTCCCTTCGATACCGGTGCGCCACGACGTATGGCGCCGCGCTAGCGCCAATTGGATCGCTAGTCTGGTGGTGCGGGGCATCGTGGACGAGAAGGACGCTCGCGAGATGATCTTGGACCTCGCTTATCGACTGGCGAAGCAGGCGTACAGGTTCGATGAGCCACAAGCAAGGAGGAATAGCGTTGGAGCGTGAGGGTTTGACGGTTTACAAGGACTCGATGACCGAGAGGGACGGCACCACGTATTTCCTGGCGGCCGCCGGTGAGGGCGACCAGCTCTTGGGCGTAAAGGGTGATGATGCGGGCTTCGAAGGTGAGCGGCAAGATGGTGTGCTCTTCTGCCCACTCACGCATGAGAACGCCGCCGTGGTGCGCGACCGCCTGGATTGGCTGCGCCCGGTCTGCTTGGGCCTTGAGACGTCGTTCGGCTTCGGCGACCGGCTGGGCCTGGCGACACCCGGACACGTGCGTGCCGTGCAGCAATTCAGGGGTGTGGCACCGATCTTTGCCCAGCAGTCGGTGCGCGAGAACGCCCGCACCGGGCGTACGCCCCAACAGGTACTCGACGATGCCACGTGGGGCGCCTTCCAAGCCGGCTGGCGCGGGCCACTCGGTGCCGATGCCGATCACCTCAAGACGCTGGAGGCTATGGATGCCTTCATCAGCGCCGGCTACACGTTGTATACCATCGACCCTGGCGATCACGTCGACGACGAGGCCCACACAGCCGCGCTCACCGCGCTTCAGGTGAAGGTAGATGCGCTTCCTTGGAGGATGCTGGAGACGAGCAGGGCGGATCTAGAGCAGCGGTACTTGAACCACCCTCTTGACCTGGGTGACTTCGCGATCACGTTTGACCGAGAGACGCTCTACCGGGCCGCGGCGAAGTACGGACGCGCCATCGCCCACACGGCAAGGATGTATCGCTACCTGGTTGAGCAGATGGGGGATGAGCCTTTCGAGTTAGAGGTCTCGGTGGACGAGACGGAGACCCCGACGTCACCGCAGGAGCACACGTTCATCGCCAGCGCGCTAAAGCGTTTGGGCGTACAGTGGGTCAGTCTGGCACCGCGCTACATCGGGCGTTTCGAGAAGGGCGTCGACTACATCGGCGATCTGCAACAGTTTGAGGCAGAGCTCAGCAAGCATGCTGCCATCGCTCGTGCATTCGGGCCCTACAAGCTCAGCGTCCACTCCGGCTCCGACAAATTCAGCATCTACCCCATCATTGCTGAGCACACTGATGGCCTCGTCCACGTCAAGACCGCGGGCACAAGCTACCTGGAGGCGTTGCGGGCGATGGCTCAGGTTGCTCCAGATTTCTTCCGCGAGATCTTGATGCTGGCACGCGAGCGCTACGAGACCGATCGGGCCACGTATCACGTCTCGGCTGAGTTGGACAAGTTACCGCCGTCCGAGCTCTTGGACAATGCTGATCTGCCCGATCTGCTCGATCAGTTCGACGCGCGGCAAGTGCTGCACGTCACGTTTGGCTCGGTGCTGGACCGATTCGGCGATCGTCTTCTTTCGACGCTCGAGGCACACGAATCAGTCTACGCTGAAGTCTTGGAACGTCACTTCCAGCGACATCTGTCACCCTTCGCTGAAAGGAAGGGCTAGTCCAATGACACAGCCAATCCGCAAAGCGGTTATTCCGGCGGCCGGGCTGGGTACTCGGCTCCTGCCGGCCACCAAGTCCCAACCCAAGGAGACGCTGCCGGTGGGGCGCAAGCCGATCCTCCAATACGTCGTCGAGGAACTGCAGGCCGCCGGTCTGCGTCAGATTCTCATCGTCACCGGTCGGCGCAAGCGTGTCATCGAGGATCACTTCGACGTCGATCCTCAGCTCGCTTCGGCATTGGAGCAGGCGGGTAATGAGGCGATGTTGGCTGATCTGGAATACCTGCGTGGGACATCCCGCTTCTTCTACACCCGGCAGACGATACCCAAAGGCCTGGGGCACGCGGTCTCGCTGGGCGCTGATTTCGTGGACAGCGACAGCTTCGTGGTAGCTCTGGGCGATTCGATCGTCGCCGCCGACCATCCAGACGCCCCACTGGAGGCGATGATGGACGCTCATCGTCAGCTAAAGGCGGCGGCTGTCGTGGCTGTGGAAAAAGTGGATCGGCAGGACGTCTTCCGCTACGGCATCATCGACAGTGACGGTGCGGAGCCGCCACCCGGGGAGCCGGTTGGGGTCACCGACATCGTCGAGAAGCCTTCAGTGGGCGCAGCGCCAAGCACCATGGCAGTAGCCGCCCGCTACGTCTTCAGTCCCGCCATCTTCGAGGCTCTGCAACGGACGCCACCGGATAGGGGCGGGGAGATCCAGTTGACGGACGCCATCAAGCTGCTAATCCAGATGGGGCAGGGCGTCTACGCCTGGCGATTCACCCCCGATCAGCGACGGTACGACGTGGGCAATTTCGAGAGCTACTTCCGTGCCTTCATCGATTTTGCACTGCAGGATGAACGGTACGGCTATCTGGTGCGCAAGTACATTAAGGCCAAAGCGTACGAGCTGTGACCGAGTCGAGGACGTCTGGACCCAAGATCGTCTGCTCGGCACCGGGGCGGGCGGGTATTATCGGCAATCCCACGGACATGTACGGCGGATCGGTGATCTCTTGCTCGGTCGGCATGCGGGCCTACGCGCGCGTCGAGCCAGCACCGGAACTGGTGTTGGAGACGAATGGAGAGGTGTGCCGCATCACCAGCCGCGATGACCTGCGTCCTCAAGGCGACCTCTTTGACGTCGTTCGAGCGATCCTCGACTATATGCATTTGCCGCGCCTCAAGTGCCGCGTGGAGTACCAGAGCGAGATACCCATGCAGAGCGGCATGTCGGGCTCGACGGCGCTGGTCGTGGCTATCCTACAGGCGCTTCTGGCTTGGCAGGGTCAGGAGCTGGACCGGTATCGGCTGGCTGAACGGGCACGCTACATCGAGTTGAACTACCTGAAGGTGGTGTGCGGGTATCAGGACGCCTATATGTGCACCTTCGGGGGCCTGAACTACATGGATTTCCGCGGCAAGCAGTTCTACCGCAGCGAGGAGGCGGAGCTCTTCGCTACCATTGAGCCTCTGGACCGCTATGTCCCGGATCTGCCCTTCGTGCTGGGCTATACCGGCGTGCGGCATTCATCTGGAGAGGTACACCGACCAATTCGAGAGCGCTGGCTGGAGGGCGAGAGGGACGTGGTCCAGGCCTACGAGCGCATCACGGAGATCGCCCGCATGGGCAAGAAGGCGCTGCTGCTGCAGGATTGGTCCACGCTGGGCGAGTTGATGCGGGAGAACCACGCCATCCAGAGAGATCTGGGTGGGTCGGGGACATCTAACGAGCGACTTGTTGCTGCCGCGCTGGATGCAGGCGCACCGGGGGCCAAGCTGGCCGGCGCCGGAAGCGGTGGCACCATCATCGCGCTTTGGCCTTGGGAGGAGACCAGCCCCTTGGAGGAGGCTCTCCGAGAGGCCGGTGCATCGAGGACTTACCCGCTTGAGGTGGCTCCCGGGGCAACGATTGATGCGAGTGAAGAATGAGAGGGGGTAGAATGGATCTATCGGAAATCGGCAAGCTCTATGACTTCACCGATAAGACCGCACTCGTGACCGGCGGGACAGGTGCGCTGGGTGGGGAGATGGTTCATGCTTTGGTGCATCTTGGGGCTAACGTGGCTGTGCTCACTCATAGACGAGATATCCCTGACAGCATGCACGCACGCCTGGGTGCTGGCCCTGGCGAGTACATGGCCGTTCACGGGGATGTGCTCAAGCGCGATCTACTTGAAGAGGCGCGTCACACAATCGAAGATAGCTTCGGCCCGGTGGAGATACTCATCAACGCCGCTGGGGGCAACCGTCCTCAGGCAACCACCAGCCCCGATCACCCCTTCTTCGACTTGCCCGACGAGGCATTGCGGTTTGTGTTCGATTTGAACCTCGTCGGAACGATCCTCCCCTGCCAGGTCTTTGGCAAGGGCATGGCCCAGCGCGGGGAGGGCGTAATCCTGAACATCTCGTCGATGAGCGCCTTCTGTCCACTGACCAAGATTCCGGCTTACTCAGCGGCCAAGGCTGGCGTGAGCAGCTTCACCCGATGGCTGGCGGTTCACATGGCACAACAATACGCGCCGTCTATCCGCGTCAACGCTATTGCCCCCGGTTTCTTCTTGACTACACAGAATCGCTTCCTGCTAATCGATGAGGAGAACGAGCAGCTGACGCGGCGCGGCCGAAGCATCATTGACCACACGCCCATGGAACGCTTCGGCAATCCCGAGGATTTGCTGGGGACGGTGTTGTGGTTGCTCTCTCCGGCCTCCCAATTCGTCACCGGGATCGTTGTACCGGTGGATGGTGGCTTCTCAGCTTATAGCGGTGTCTAGCCTGCCCGTCTTCTCACGTTGGCTTACACGAGCTGGGCAGCGGGCGGGGGCTGCCTGGCCCGACCTACATTGACCCTGTGCAAAAGACCATGTCAGTCATTGGCCAGCATAATCCGGCCGGGTGTTTGCGCCGCGACCAGATCGTGGAAGCGCTTCATCAAGGGCTGGAGGGCGAGTTCACGAGGCAACGGGTGTTGGTGCTCATCCCCGATCACACGCGCTCGCTTCCTCTGCCGATGCTGTTCCGGGCACTGGTCGACGTACTACACGATACGCGTCAGCTTGATGTCATGGTTGCCTTGGGCACCCATCCCCCCCTGAGCGAGTCAAGCCTGCACAAACTGGTTGGCATCACGTCGAGAGAAGAACTGGATACGCAGTACCGGGGAATTCGCTTGTTCAACCATGCCTGGGATGATCCGGCTGCGCTGAGGACCATCGGTACGATCAGTCGGGCTGAGGTCCAAGAGATTGCTGGACAGCGATGGCATCCCTCTCTTGGTGGCGATGCCCCGGTACGCATCAACAAGGCTGTATTCGACTATGACCATATCGTCATCCTCGGCCCGACCTTCCCGCATGAGGTAGTTGGCTTCTCAGGCGGGGCTAAATATCTGTTTCCGGGCATCTCGGGCCCGGAGATGATCAACGTCACGCACTGGCTGGGGGCACTGGCCGGTGTTGTCGACACCATAGGGATCAAGGACACCCCTGTGCGAGCGATGATCCATGCCGCCGCTCGGCGGCTGACCAGGCCCGTTACACTCATCTCCCTAGTCGTGGTTGAGGATGATCTTGCAGGCATCTTCATTGGGGACCATATCGCGGCGTGGGAGGCCGCCGTCGATCTGTCAGCGCAGCGGCACATCCTGTTCTACGACCAGCCCTTTCAACGCGTGCTCTCCTGTGCACCGCCGATGTACGATGAACTCTGGACTGCCGCCAAGGCGGTCTACAAACTCGCGCCCGTCGTGGCTGCCGGCGGCGAGGTGATTGTCTACGCACCACACCTGGATACGGTCAGCCGCGTGCACGGAGAGGATATCTACCAGGTTGGCTATCACATTCTGCCGTATTTCTTGCAAAACTGGGAGCGCTATGAGCATATCCCCCTCTGCGTGCTGGCACACAGCACCCACGTTCGCGGCCCGGGCGTGATGGATAAGGGGAGCGAGAGGCCGCGCTTTCGGGTGACCTTATCCAGCCAGATCCCACTCGAGGACTGTGGTCAGCTTTCCCTGGGATATCTCAGTCCTGATGACGTTGACATCGATGCGTGGATGGACTGCGAATCTGAAGGAGTACTATTCGTGCCCAAGGCGGGTGAGATGCTTCACCGGCTTCGAGAGGTCGATACCTAACTGATAGATACAATGGAGGAGAAATTAGGATGAGGACATCTGATTTGGGTCTGATCGGCATGGCGGTGATGGGCCAGAATCTGGTGCTGAACATGAGCGATCACGGCTACACGGTCGCCGTGTACAATCGTACCACGTCCAGGGTAGACAACTTCATTGAGAATCGAGCCCAAGGTCGCGACATCATCGGCACCCACTCCATCGAGGAACTGATCAGCGCCCTTAAGCGTCCCCGTCGCGTCATGCTTATGATCAAGGCAGGTAAGCCTGTGGACCTGGTCATCGATCAGCTTCTCCCACATATGGAAGACGGCGACATCATCATCGACGGCGGCAACTCGAACTACCAGGACACGATGCGCCGTACGGAGTACGTGGAGTCGAAGGGCTTGCTTTACATCGGCACCGGCGTCTCCGGCGGTGAGGAGGGCGCTCGCCACGGCCCGTCCATCATGCCTGGCGGGTCGCCGGAAGCGTGGCCGCACGTCAAGTCCATCCTGCAGGACATCGCCGCCAAGGTCGATGGTGTCCCCTGCTGCGATTGGATGGGCGAGGATGGCGCTGGTCACTACGTCAAGATGACGCACAATGGCATTGAATATGGCGACATGGAGCTGATCAGCGAGTCTTACTTCATCCTCAAGCATTTGCTGGGCATGACCAACGAGGAGATGCACCAAGTTTTCGCCGACTGGAACGTGGGGAAGCTGGATTCCTACCTCATCGAGATCACGCGCGACATCCTGGGCTTCAAGGACGGCGACGGCGCGTACGCCATCGACTACATTCTCGACACGGCGGGTCAGAAGGGCACGGGCAAGTGGACGGCTGTCTCATCGCTGGAGATGGGTATCCCACTGACCCTGATCACCGAAGCGGTGCAGGCTCGCTTTCTTTCGGCGTTGCTAGAAGAACGTCAGGCGGCCGCTGAGGTGCTGAGCGGGCCTGAGCCCTCGTTCGATGGAGACGGAGAGGCCTTCGTCCAGGACCTCCACAACGCGCTATATGCGTCCAAGATCATCTCCTACACGCAGGGGTTCATGCTCTTGCGGGCGGCGGCGGAGGAACATGACTGGAATCTTGAGTTCGGCAACATCGCCAAGGTGTGGCGCGGCGGCTGCATCATCCGCTCCGCCTTCTTGGGCAACATCATGGAGGCCTTTGACAAGAATTCCGACCTGGTCAACCTCCTGCTGGACGACTACTTCCAGGCGGAGGTCGAGGCCGCCCAGGCGGGCTGGCGGCGGGTGGTCGCCACAGCGGTTCAGCAAGGTCTGCCCGTGCCAGCGCTCGCCAGCGCGCTCTCCTTCTACGACGGTTATCGCCGTGAGCGCGTGTCGGCCAACATGATCCAGGCCCAGCGCGATTACTTCGGCGCCCATACCTATGAGCGCGTCGATAGACCGCGCGGAGAGCACTTTCACACAAATTGGACTGGCACGGGCGGCGACGTGACGTCGAGCGCCTACAACGCGTAACTGACTATTTGATAGTGCAAGGAGGACAACATGACATACGGACTGGACATTCGGGAAGATGGTGCACTTGACTTGCTGTCCCTCGGGGCTCTCATTCACCGCCTGGATCCAGGGGTGATACCCTTCCGCAAGGCTAGCGAGTGCTGTATTCATGTCAGCGGCGGCGAGTTCAATGTGGCTGCGAACCTGGCAGATTGCTTCCGTCTGCGGACGGGGATCGCCACGGCAATGGCGGACTATCCCATTGGCGCCCTCATCCGCGAGCGAGTACGGGCCATGGGGGTGAAGCCCTTTTACAAGCACTTTGAGCATAACGGGGTGGACGGCCCCAATATGGCGACGGTCTACAGCGACCGTGGGTACGGCGTCCGTCCTCCGGTCGTGTTCTACAACCGCGCGAACGAGGCCGGCGCGCTGCTGAAGCCCGGCGACTTCGACTGGGACGGAATCTTCACGGACGGTGTGCGTTGGTTCCACAGCGGCGGCATTTTCGCGGCGCTATCGGAGACCACGGGAGAGCTCATCATCGAGGCTATGCAGGCGGCCCAAGCTGCTGGCGCCGTGACGTCGTTCGATTTGAATTACCGCGGGAAGTTGTGGGGTGTCTGGGGCGGCCAGGACCGGGCGGTGTCTGTTCTCAGTCGGATTGTCGAGCACGTCGATGTTATCGTCGGGAATGAGGAAGACCTGCAGATGGGGCTTGGCATTCCTGGGCCGGAGATCACCGCGGAATCTGAGCTGGATCCCAGCATATTCGTCGGCATGATCGATCGGGTGATCGGGAAATACCCGGATGTCAAGGTTGTCGCCACTACCCTGCGCGAGGTGCATTCAACCAACCGTCACGGATGGGGCGCCGTCGCCTGGATCGATGGCGAGACGTACGTCTCGCCCACCTGCGAGCTGCCCGTGCATGATCGCGTGGGCGGTGGAGATGGCTTCGCGTCTGGTCTTTTCTACGGTCTTCTGACGGGGGAGCCGGAGGAGGAAGCCCTCAGGTTGGGCTGGGCGCACGGGGCGTTGCTGACCAGCTTCCCAGGCGATACGACGATGGCCACCGTGGAGCAGGTACGAGCATTCGCGGAGGGTGGATCGGCCCGAATACAGCGCTAGAGCCCATCCACCGTCGTCTTGTGCCGACGTCCCTGCTTCCGTTTCAACCGACTATTTCAACCTGAAGGTCGGCGGACACCGGCAACTGGGCTGGCGCGCTGTGCCGTTTCTTGGTCGGGTCGCTGTATGGAACGCTGGTGCTCGATCGGCACACCACTCCTGGGTGATGCCCGTACTACATGGGGCTGGGCCATATGGAGGAAGCGACGGCGGCCGCAAGCAGCGCCCGGCCCGGTATCGCGGATGTACGTTAGGCCTCCTTGACCTGCTGGGCTTGTCATGGTGTTAGCGGCCAATTTGTTTGGAGGCGAGTTGGCCGAATTGAATGGAGAACCTAGTGGTCTCTCCCATAAATTCTTGGGGTAAAGCGCGGTTAAACGGGTTTTGCAAAAGCGCCGGCTGAGTAGAGCCTGAAACGCCACAGGTGAGGGTTGGAGAGGTAGACGACGTGGTAGACATTGCGGTCGAGCGACTGAGCGAAAGCGCGCAGGGCGGTGGATTTGCCGATGCCGACATCGCCGGTGATGAGGGCCGGGAGGCGCTCCTGGAGGGCGAAGTTGAGACGCCCCTGCACCTCCTGGTGCCCGCGAGAGGGGTAAAGGTTCTCAGTGGCGATGGGCTTGGTGAACGGCCAAAGTGTTTGGCCGCGTGCGGTCGAAGCCGTAGAAGTCATTCAGAGCGGTCATCAGACGTGTTCTCCTTGGGGTTAGAGGGGTTTCGAAGCAGATCGCTCAGCAAAAATGCCCTCAAGGCCGCGGAGCGTGCTTAGGCGTGAACAAGGCAAACGAAGCTGGGGTTGATACGCTTGATAAACGTGACTGTGGGCAATCTAATGTGTCTGGGCTACCCTAGAATCGCTTCGTTTGCCCTTAGATGCATCGAGTTGGGTGAAATGGATGGTATCGAGTTGCTCCTGGATCAGATGTTCGCGCTCCGTTCGCAGCAGAGCGAGATAATCGAGTGCGGAGTCTGGCGGCGGCTTGGGCACGGGGTCGGGCTCGACGTCGGGATGGGAGGTGGTGACGATCTCCTCCGGCTCGGCCAAATCCAGGAAGGTGTCACGGTACCAGACCTCGATGCGATTGAGATCGAAGGGATCGGCATGACTCCACTGAAAAAAGGGTGAGTGACTTACCAAACTCATGCATTTGATGTACAATAAGGCAACATCCCATGATTCCGATGTTATGAGCTTGAGGAGGTCACTATGTTTCGTGAAAACGACAGTCACTTGCAGATGCCCTTGCTCAGCAGCCTCAGTGCTCTGCCAAAGAAGCTTCTACAACGCCCAGCAATAAAGAACAGCGAAAGCTTGAGCAACTTTTGAGGTGAACTAATCTGCTT
>CAZDYW010000017.1:15386-17818 GCA_964509655.1 uncultured Anaerolineales bacterium | reverse complement strand
ACCAAAGGTTGCACGCAATCCCCTTAGAGCGAAACCCGCGAAATCCTAGAGACCCAACTTAAGGAGGATTTGTTATGGAGTGTAACATCGAGGAAAACCTGGCACGATGTAATTGCACCTATGAGCCTTGTTCCAAAAAAGGCAAGTGTTGTGAGTGTATTCAGTACCACTGGCGGATGAAACAATTGCCTGCTTGTCTCTTCCCGCCCGATGCGGAGCGCACATATGATCGCTCGCTGGCTAACTTCATCCGCATTTACAGCGATCGCGTGTGATTGCTTCGCTTACAGCGTGGGAGCTGGCCCGCTTCAGAGTTGCTTGTAGCAGAGGTGGCTCCCACGCCGCCGGATTGGTATGGAGTGCGATTGAATGAAGATTAGGCGATTGGGAATCTGTTCTGTCGCGATCATCCTCGCTTTGTTGTTACTGAGAGGTGCGACCGGACGCGCTGAGCCCGTCGCCGAGGTTGCTCCCCATCTGGGTTACGGGGTCAATCTCTGCTATCTCTCCAATCTTGAGCCCGTCTTCGCCCCTTTGGATTTCGACTGGGTCAAGGTCTACGAGCGCTTCGAAACCATGCCCTCCGAACGGCTCCCCTACTACGTCTTGTACCGCATCGACATCAGCCACGGCGACCGCTGGACTTATTACAACGGCTGGAACTACCGCCCAGATTTCGATAAGATCCGCCAGGATGTGCATGCCATCGCCGTCCAGGGGCTGGGCATTGTCGACGCCTACGAGATCGGCAACGAGCCGAACATGGAATGGCAGTGGATGAATCAGCCACCGGATCCCGCCGATTACGTGGAGGTGTTGCGCATCGCCTACGAGGAGATCAAGGCGGTGGACCCCGACGCCATCGTCGTCAGCGGGGGGCTGGGGCCGGTAGGGCGCATCAATAACACCTGCGAACCGCAGCCGGAGTGCTGGTGTACGGCCAATTCCGGCGTGACTTATTCCGGCAACAATTGCCTCACGATGGACGAGCGCCTTTACGCCCACGAGATGTTCGCGCGTGGGGCAGGTGAGTACTTCGATGCCTTTGGCTATCATCCCGTCGGCTACGCCTACGAACCGGAGCGTGCCCTGGAAAACCTGCCGGAGGACGATAATGGCAATGGCTTCGCCTTTCGCAGCGCCGAGGTGATGCGCGAGATCATGCTGGAGTACGGCCTGGAAGATAAGCCAATGTGGGCCACCGAGTTCGGTTGGCTGCGCGACCCAGCGGAGGATGGACATGGCGAGTGTCACAACAATGATGCTTTCAAAGGCGCCGAGTGGTATGATCTGCCGGAGGTCACTCAGGCCAATTACTTCACCCGCTCCTTCCACTACGCCGATGAGAACTGGCCCTGGATGGGCGTAATGTTCATCTGGAATCTGGACTTTCAGGAGAAGTATTCGGTGTGCGATCCCGGTCGCTACTTCTCGGTGCGCAAGGATAACGGCACGCGGGAAGGCGCACCCGCGTTGGCCTATTCCGCGCTGGTCTCGATGACCAAGCGCCCGGTCGGGCTCTCCCCTCGGATGATGATCACGCCCACGCGGCTCACCTTCGACGCCGATGTCGACGTGCCGCGCACCTTCAGCGCCACGGTGACGCCGCTGAACACGGGCTATAGCACGTTCACCTGGACCGCTTCGGCGGCGGCGGGCATGCCATTGACGCCGACCTTGCCGGTCACACAGGGCGTCCCAGGGCAGCCGCTGACCTTGACCGTCGATAGCGCTGGCTATGCCATCGGTGTGTTTACCGGATGCGTCACCGTGACGGCTACGTCGACCGATGTGCTGAACGCCCCCCAGGTTGTCACCGTCGTTTTGCGGGTCGAATCTTACCCGCCGTGTCTGGCGGTTGAGCCGGGTGCGCTGACTTTCCTAGTTGACGTCGATATGCCGGGAGTTTTCACCTCCACGCTGCGTCCCCGGAATATCGGCTATCATGTACTGACCTGGACCGCGTCGGTGGCGACGGGGATGACTCTGACACCCACGCTGGCCATCACCAGGGGGGCGCAATCCCAGCCGCTGACTGTGACGGTTGATAGTGGCGGCTATACCACCGGCACCTTTACCGGTTGTATCACCGTGACGGCCATGCCGACCAATGTGCTGGGCTCGCCCCATGTCGCATCGGTGAGGATGCTCGTAGTGCCAGAGGTCTATCATACTTATCTTCCCATTCTGCTTCGTAGGAGGTTGTGATGACGTTATCCAATATGCTGGGTGGAGAGTTGTTGATATTGGTCGGGGTAGGTGTCGTGTTGCTCGTGTTGCTCTTTATCCTCAAAGCGGCGCTCAAGTTGACCAAAACCTGCCTCGGCTTGGGATGTTTGGGCATTATAGTCGTTTTAGCTGGCCTATTTTTCTTATTGCGCTATTCGCCTTAATAACATCCCCCAACAGACAAGACACAAAATGGTATCCTC
>CAZDYW010000017.1:13483-15286 GCA_964509655.1 uncultured Anaerolineales bacterium | reverse complement strand
TCCTCGTCTGCTATCTCCAGTCTTCCCTCATTGTCTGAGCAAACTCTTTTTAATTCTCTCTATCTACTCTTCCTAAAGTTCCAGCGGCTGAAAATCCAGCCGCACACAGCGCAACCAACCTGCCTATGACCGTCAGAACACGTCCGCACGCAGCCGTTCCGCTTGGCATCGAGTAGCCGCCGACCGGTGGCCATCCTTGGAGGTCAACCTCCCAAAGATCACCCATTGAGGTCCAGGTGATCAAAGTCGAGGTGGGCACTGCGCTCCCGTTGAGACTGACGGGGGTAGCTTCAACCGGCTCCCCGTCGATAGTGAATGTCAGAGAACCATCTCTGTTGGCAGTGTCGGCGCTTGCCATCGACAAGGTGCCAGCCCGCCCCGTTTCCGCTGGATCGCGGTAGCAGGGCAACAGGCCATACCAGCCGTCGACCTTCACCACCACCTCGCCGCACTTGCTCCCGTCGGGTCTGAAGACGGCGACGACACTTCCCTCCGACAGAGGATTGCCCGCCCATTCGCTATTCTGACTGTAGATGTTTACCCACTCGGTCGTGGGGGTGACACCGTCGCCGCGAGACCAGCCAATCGTCAGCAGCCAGATCAGCAGCGTCAGCCCAATCAGTCTTATTGCTGACATCAACACCATGCGGCCCCAACTATGTTTCACATTCCATCTCCTTGTCCGGCACCCCGGACGCTCTCACCCCGCTCCACGACTGGCTGAAGCCCAAATCCCGGTACACTTCAGCGGAAATCGCCCGCCAGTTTACGCTCTCCAGAGATTGAAGATACCCGACTTCATGCCCCCGGTGCCTACCGGTCTGGTGTCGCCGGAGGCGTCACTCGTTCTGCCTCTGATTTGCCCGTCGGCTGCGGCGTGACCAAGGGTGAGGTTGGGAGCGTGGCAATGGGCGTCGGCGTGGCGCCCGGGATGGCGAGCGATTGGGGCACCGCCGCGCTTCTTTCCGGTGCCCCGACGCGCACCACAACCGGCAGATAAAGTCGATACCAGACCGGCGCCGCGCCGCCCAGCGGGACGAGTTGCCGCTCCCCGTGGCCCGTCCAGATCCCCTCGCCGACTACTTGCCCGCCGACGACGATAGCGATGGTATCTCCTGCCTCAGCCCCTTCGTCCGCCGTCGTGGTGGGGTCATCTCCGTAGCAGGGCAACAGCCCGTACTGCCCTTCAACAGTGACCGTCACGCCACCACAAGTGACACCTTCGGGATCGACGGCCTCCACCACTGTCCCGACCGGGAGCGCTTGACCGTCGCTGCCCTCCGCCGGGCCGTAGAAGTTGACCCAGGTGTTGGTCGGTTGCACGTCCAGTGACGGTGATGTGAGCTCTTCCGTCGCCGCCCCGGAAGCGCCCGGCTGGAGCTTCAGCCGCGCAGGCACAACCACAGTGGGCGAATATTCTCCCGTGGTCAAGCCGTGTGTGACCGAGTACTGAAGCGTTGCGGCCTGCTGCATCTTGATCCAGTAGCCGCGATCCGGTCTCATCCATTCCAGCGTGTTGTACGTGGCGTCGAGGTCGGGGTAGTAGGAGACCGCGCCGTTCTCGAAACCGAGGACAGCCGTGTACAGCCCGTCGATGTTGGCCAAAGCCTGGGCCACCGGCAGAGAGCCGTGCGGCAGGTAGCTGACCAGGTTCCATCCGGCATCCAGCGCCAGGGAGTGATCCTCCGGCAAGCGCTCACCGATCATCTTCAACGTCGTCACCGGATCGTCGTCGGGTTCATCCTGCGTTGTACCACTCGCCGCGAGGGGCTTGTTCTCGATCTCATTCTCGATCTCATTCTC